>JBATIN010000610.1:0-8450 GCA_049667765.1 Flavobacteriaceae bacterium | reverse complement strand
GGCCTACCAAGGAGACCAGCATATACACGGCCAAAAAGCCCATGAGCAGGCGTACGGCCAAACCCTTTCCAAAAGAAGAGGATCTAAAAAACGATTTCCATTGCAGGCTAACAAAATGCTTGAACATGGGTCGGTGGTGCTTTTTTGGTTAGTTGAAGGTGATCATTATTTGTTACACCTTTTAGGCCATTTTATATTCTGGGTAGATTTCTGCCAGTAGCTCTTCCGATTTTTTCGGGATGATAACAAAGGTAATATACGAAAGAAGACAAATAGCCACGGTCAAAAAAGCAAAGCCCAAAAGCACGAGCATATTATCCATAGGAATATTATTTCTAAAATATTGAAAGTTTAGGGTAAGCGGTATTAGATTAATGAGGCCAGCAATATTTCCGTAGGTAAAAATTTGGTCTTTCAGCATCCATTTTTTGCCATATTTTACCATTTCGAGTTCATTGTTCGCCCTGTTTTTAAATTGAATGAATAACAAACTAGCTACAATAATAAAAAACACCCCAATAATTATATGGTACCGAAATTCCAATGGAAATGATTTATAAAGAAGGGCAACGAGTACTGTCAAGCCCAGCGCCATAATGATTTTAGGCAACCGAAAGTATTCCTTATAAAATCGAAGAATGGTCTGCCAGTATTTTCTTGACATGGCGTTCCGCCGTTTTCGAACCACTTTTTCAAAACCGCCCACGCCAAATTTTCGAAACTCGCGCAATCGGGCATCTTCAAAAGTACGCTCAGCATGTTCTTGCCATTGCGCCTCGATCCCATTGGCCAAATGATCTACCAGTTCGGTCTGCAGATCGTAATGCTCTACATAGTGTTTACGGGTGAAGGCGTAGAGGTCTGCTATTTGGTCTTTTGTCAACTTCATAATCACAAGTCTTATTGAATACTCCAATCCGGGTTTACCAAATGCTGCATGCTTCGAATAAAGTCTTCTAATTCGGCCATACGGTTTACAGTTTCTTTTTCACCTTGCTCGGTCAATTTGTAATACTTGCGCAGGCGATTGTCGACCTTGGCGACCTCAACATCCAATAAACCATCGGCTTCCAGTTTGTGCAAGGCCGGGTACAAGGCCCCTTCGGTTATCTTGAGCTCTCCTTTGGTTAGTTCCTTTACCTTTTGCGTAATCTCATAACCGTACATCTTGCCCTGTTCTTCCAACAGTTTTAAGATGATCGTATTCAAGCTTCCTTTATATAGTTTTGTGTTTCCCATGGCTTCGACTTCGCTCAGCCACCAAGAAAAAGTGGTTCAGCTTTATGTTTTTATTCTATTTAAATTGATGTGCCTCGAGCATCTAACATCGCACATCCATCATCCTTCCTTTCAAATATATACATAATTTAACTATACATAAGAGTTCTATGTATGTTTTTTTAAGGTTTTCCGTTTTAAATCGATTCTTCAATATGTATTTTTGCAATCTGTTTGACCAAAACTAACACAATGTCAAAATTTTATTCGCTTACCGTAAAGCAAATTAAATCGCTCACCCCAAGTGCTGTGGCGATTACCTTCAGTATTCCGAAGGATCTGATCCAAACTTTCGATTTTATACCCGGACAGTATATCACGATCAAAAAAGAAATTAAAGGGAAGGAGCTTAGAAGGGCCTATTCTATTAGTTCTTCGCCAAAAAGTGATTGTTTTACCATTGGGGTAAAAAAAGTAGATAAAGGCGGATTCTCAGATTATGCCCATAGCAAACTTGCCGTTGGCGATGTGCTAGACGTAATGCCTCCCGAAGGCCGCTTTACTTTTAAGGCTTCAGGAGTGCCTAAAAAAATAGCGGCATTTGCCGCTGGTAGTGGTATAACGCCGATTATGAGTATTGCCAAGGCCGTTCTTGAAAGTCACCCGAAAAGTGAATTTGTGCTGGTCTATGGCAACAAATCTTCAAAAGAGACCATGTTCTACACGGATCTAGTTAAACTGGAACTTGCCCATCCGCAGCGGTTTTTCGTTTATTTTACCAATAGTGAAATTAAAGAAGATGATTCGCTTTTTGGCCGTATCGACATTTCCACTATTAACTACGTGCTCAAAAATAAACATAAGCATAACGATTTTGATGCCTATTACCTTTGTGGCCCAGAGGCTATGATCCATCTGGTTTCAGATACTTTACGGGAAAAAGATATTGCAAAAGAGAAAATTCATTTTGAACTCTTTACCTCTACCGAAATTTTAGAAGAACTCCCCGTAAAAGCCGATGGCAAGACCGAAGTTACCATTGTTTTGGACGATGAGGAGTTCAAATTATCCATGAATAAGAACGAACTGGTGCTCGATGCCGTGCTAAAACAGAACATTGATGCCCCCTATTCATGCCAAGGCGGCGTTTGTAGCAGTTGTATCGCGAGGATTAAAGAAGGAAAAGTTGAAATGGTCAAAAATCAAATCTTGACCGATGGCGAAATTGCCGAAGGCCTTATTTTAACTTGCCAGTCGCACCCGTTGACCCCGACTTTAAAGGTGGATTATGATGATGTGTAAAGGCTAAGGTCTTCCAGTTTTCTCATGGCATGTTCATAGCCGATGGCGTAGGCTTTTTCAATTCCCTTTTTATCAAGTACTCCAATGGTTTCCAATTCAATGGGTTCAAAAATCAAGTCGCACTGTTTTATTTTTTGACGGTTAATGGCATAGATCATTAATGAAGTGGTTCTATTCGCCAATTGAAACGATGAATTGATGTCTTTTTTATCTACCTGTTTTATGACCGAAACATTACTGCCTAAAATATATTCTACCTGCCCTAGCAAAGGTTCCAATGGAAAATTATTCATGATGCCCCCATCGGCATAAAAGCATTTCTCGATTTCAACCGGACTGAATACGGGAGGCAAGGCCGCAGAAGCCAATAAAGGTCTTAAAAGTTCTCCTTTTGAAAAAAATTCTTCTTCCCCTTTCTGCATGTTGGTGGCGACAACATGTAATGGCCGTACTAAAGCTTCAAAAGTTTGGGGTAGGTAGCTTTTGAAAATATCGATGTAACGTTCAGTATCTACAAGACCTGGTTTTTGAATGGTTAAAAAGTTATACTTAAAAAGTGGTGTTTCCTTAAAGAAAGTCAGCATGTCTTGAACACTGGTGCCATTGGCATAAAGTGCCCCCACCAAGGCCCCGACACTACTGCCAGAAACCCTCTTTACCGCAATTCCACGTTCTTCCAAGGCTCGAATCACCCCGATATGGGCCATGCCCCGAACCCCACCCCCTGAAAGTACTAAACCGATATGCTTCCCTGTTAAATTATTCACCTTACTTTTTAACTTTATACTGCAAAATTAATAGGTTTTAACGACTCTTTGGTTTGTCATTTTAAAAACAGGCTTCGGGACTATTCAAAAGTTGCTATTCACCATATTTTTGGGCATCTTCAGCTATAAATTAAGGATATCCCATGCCCATTATCCTTATAAAACAAACCGCATGGTATAATTGTCAAAAGTTAGTTGTCCCTATTTCGTAATGTATTTAATTCCATTCCGACCAAACCCTAGATTGCGTTTTTTCGTAAGTTTACCAATAGAATTCATTCTTTGAATGCAGATCTCTACAAAACATACCACCGCCATTTTGGTATTTGCCCAATCTTCAAAAGAAGAATCGAGGCGAAAAGGAATTGTTGGCGGTACGCTTCTTTTTGACAGCCTAACAAAGCGTACCCTTGAAGTGGTACGAAAAACGAAGCTTCCATATTTCCACCTAACGGAGGCGGAACAAATAGGTACTACCTTTAGCGAACGGTTTACCAATGCCATTCAATCTGTTTTTGATCAAGGGTTTGAAAACATCGTAACCGTCGGAAACGACACTCCGCAATTGCGAAGTTCCAATATTGTAAGTGCCGTCACAAAACTAAATGAGCGAAGATCAGTAATAGGGCCTTCAGCCGATGGTGGTTTTTATTTAATGGGATTGCATAAAAGCAACTTTAACCCGACCACTTTTAAAGAACTCCCTTGGCAAACTGCCGACCTATATCGTGCATTAACAGATGTTTTGATGCTCAGCGGCTCTAGAATTTTTCGCTTAAGCACTTATTTTGACCTTGACGATTTCAGCGACCTTCGGCTTTTTTCCAATCGATTTGGCCATTATTCAAAAAAATTGCTGAAGCTGATCAGCGCATTGCTTACAGGAACCAAAGAATCCCACTTTCATTTCACTCGATTATTCGATTCTCTACTCTCTTTCACCTTTTTTAATAAAGGTTCGCCCCATATAGGGGCCTAAAAGTTGTTTTTTGGATCTATCCAAGGCTTATTTTTCCAAAGATTGGCTTCTACACGACAGTTTACATTAAAACGATAAAGCGAACACCCTTTCTAAGGGTTATGATCCATTTATCCTGTGTCATTTTACGGCATAAATAGCGCCCAATTGAAAATCGATGGTTTCTATTCATCGATAAGTATGAATTTACAATACAAAAAGCAAAAATTATATCACATGGCAAATAGCTATTACGATCCTGCGGATCTAAGAAAATTCGGTAAGATCACGGAATGGAGCGAAGAATTAGGCAACAAATTCTTTGATTATTACGGCAAAGTCTTCGAAGAAGGCGCTTTAAGCGCACGAGAGAAGTCCTTGATCGCACTTGCGGTCGCACATGTTGTAAAATGCCCCTATTGCATCGACGCCTATACAAAAGATGGCCTGCAGCGCGGTATTACCAAAGAAGAAATGATGGAAGCAGTGCACACCGGTGCCGCAATAGAAAGTGGCGCTACCTTGGTACATGCAGTACAGATGATGAACAAACACGATAAATTGAGTATGTAACTCGTTGTTCGTTGATGGTTGTCGGAAAATCCAATACGCTAAAACTATCAACTAACAACCGACAACTAAAAAAATGGCAACAAAATCATTAAAAGCAAGACATAACGAACTTGCCGAAAACCATAAACAGCTCGAAATCTTGAACGGGGGACTCTTCGCCGATGGCGAACTGCCCTATTTTAAAGACAAAATTGCAGATATCGGACGCTTTCCCCTTCGGCCCAAAAAGCTGGAAATCTTACAGATCAACGTCGGGTATATGTGCAATCAGGTATGTGAGCACTGCCATGTAGATGCCGGCCCTGATCGTAAAGAGATCATGACCCGTGAAACCATGCTCCAATGCCTAGAGATCATAAAGAATACCGGAGCCCATACGTTGGATCTTACGGGCGGTGCCCCCGAAATGAACCCTGATTTTCGTTGGTTTGTGGAAGAAGCTGCCAAAGCGGGAATTCAAGATTTTATCGTCCGTTCCAATTTGACCATTATAAGGGCAAATAAGAAATACTTTGATTTACCCGAGTTCTTTAAAAAGCACAATGTTCATGTGATTTCGTCCATGCCACACTACACCCGTGGAAAGACCGATAAGCAAAGGGGCGATGGTGTTTTTGACAAATCTATAAAGGCGCTCCAAGACTTGAATGCTATCGGTTATGGCAAACCCGATAGTACCTTGCGTCTTGACTTGGTGTATAACCCTTCTGGCGCTTATTTGCCGGGTGATCAGGCTGCCATGGAACGTGATTTCAAAAAAGCGCTGAAGGAAGATTTCAATATTGAGTTCCATAATCTTTTTGCCATTACCAATCTGCCTATTGCGCGTTTTTTAGATTACTTGATCGCCTCTGAAAACTACGAAGATTATATGTATTCGCTTGTAGAAGCTTACAACCCTTCGGCCGTTGAGAACGTTATGTGCACCAATACTATTTCTATCGGGTGGGACGGTTGGCTATACGATTGTGACTTTAACCAAATGCTCGATTTAAAAGTGGCGAGCAAGGTAAAACATGTTAAAGACTATAATGAAGCCCTACTCAACGACCGTAATATTATCATTTCGCAACATTGTTATGGCTGTACGGCAGGAGCGGGGAGTAGCTGTCAAGGCGTGGTCACTTAAAAATAGGTTGGTTAAAATAAATGGGTACGCTTCTATTTTCGCGGAGTATTTCTTTGCTTGCTATTGTACCACAGACCAAGTAGTCCGTTTTTTTTATTTTTTGAAATGTTAAAGCTTGGTCTTCACAACATTTTATGCGCAGTTCACAACAATTGTAAGGCCAAAACTCAATAAATATAGCATCTTCGAGGTGAATTCCTTTTTCGACCCTGTGGTCGGTAAAGTTAACTTCATACAGATAACAGATTATGGAAAAAAATTTAAAACGGTTGGCCACCATGCATCGATTAGAGACCAAAGGCTTAGAATTATTCTATTCAAAAGGATATAATAACACTAGTGTAGATGATATTTTAAACGAGCTATCCCTATCAAAAGGAGCCTTTTATTATCACTACGATTCAAAGGAAGATTTCTTTATTCAGATTATACAAAACCTTTTGGTTCGTAAAATTTATAGCATGCTTATCGAACCTATTGAAGGGCATGAGAATCCTCTTGATCTTATTACCAACTGTTTTGAGGAAGCTTTGGAAACCGCAGTGCACAATGAGTTGGATTATGGCTTTCTTTTAAGCAACTTTCTTATTGAATTCAATGGCAGAAATCCAAAGATCATGGAGCATTTGAACGAAATACTGAAAGTATGGGAGGTGAACCTTGTATCCGCCATTCAGCGAGGCAAGTTTAACGGCTATATCGATAGGCACGTAGATAGTGAAGGGGCTGCTGTATACCTCATGAGTTCTTTTATCGGAATTCGTACCTTAATGGTAGAAACGGCACCAAGCGCTCGAAAATATAGATTTATGGCCCAATTACGAGAATATTTCAAATCTATTGCGGCGAAACATTCCGCAGTTTGATCTATATATCCCGATTTTTCTTTAAAACTTCCTGTATTTTGGCAACTACGTTATGGGGCAAAATGGTTTCCATAACTTCTTCATAGCCAACTGGAACCTTGTTTCCATAAATGGAGGTAGGTATTAGCGGAAACTTCTCTCTATCGGCAAGCAGTATGGTGTTTTCATCTTGCCCAAACGGAGCAAACCCGGCAAACGGATGGGTAACGCCCCATAGGGTAACCGTTGGTATACCATACATGGCAGCAATATGGCCGTTGCCACTATCCATTGAAACCATAAGATCTAAATTTGAGATTAGGGCCAACTCGTCCGAGAATTTTAATTTACCGGCTACATTGCAACAAAAACTATGGCGGCGAGCTATTTCTACCAGTATTTCTTCTTCTTGTTTTCCCCCTCCGAAAAGATATATTTGATAGTCCTCGGCTTTTTGAAGCTCGGTGATTACGGCTTCCATCAGGTGCAAGGGGTACATTTTGCCTTTATGTGCGGCAAAAGGGGCAATACCAATTCGTTTTTTCGAATTTTTCTGAAATGGTATCCCATTACTTTCTGAAAAAAGCTCTTGTTTTAGGGCAACCGCAGAACCTATATCAAAAGTAAAACCCATTTTTAAAAAAACATCTGCATAGCGTTGGTGGGTAGATTTTAGTGGTTTGAATCGCTTGTCTTTTAATGTCGTAAGCGCCTTTTTCTCTTTTCGGCCCTTATCTATCTGGTAAAAAGGAAATCCCCCTAGTTTAAAATAGCCCTTGAGAATGGTACTTCTTAACACATTGTGCAAGTCGGCAACGGCATCTATGTTTTGATTTTTTACTTCCTGATACAGTTTCCAAAGTCCGGAAAATCCCTTATGTTTTCCCTTGACCTCGGCTTCAAGAACCGAAACGTTTTTCAATTGCATAAAAAGGGGCTTAAAAAATGCCCTGGTCAGTACGGTAATTTTTAGTTGGGGATATTTGGCAATTAGCGCTGTAAGAACCGGAACCATCATTGCTACATCGCCCAACGCAGAAAGACGGATTACCAAAATATGCTTATGGGTGCTTTCACTTTGCACTGCGCAATACGGGGTTTAATTCCTCGTCATTATACATTTTCATTTGCTTATAGACCTTCATATACTTTCTACCAGCTTCTATATCGGCCAGCAGTTGGTCAATGGCCAACGAAAGATCTACTTTTTGTTCTAAGAGTACGTTCAGCTTTTGGCTACATTTCTCCCTATGCTGAGGCGGGGCGTTTTTTCTTTCAGCCTCCTCGCGCATATGATAAATTTTGAGGGCCAGGATAGAAAGACGGTCAATGGCCCAAGCCGGACTTTCGGTATTAATTGTGGCACGTTCCAATTTTTCTACCGATTGGTATTTATTTAGGAAATAGCTATCGATAAATTCAACAAGATCCGTTCGATCTTGATTGCTCGCATCTATTTTACGTTTCAACAATAAAGCTGAATCGGGTTTAATATTGGGATCTCTTATAATATCTTCGTAGTGCCATTGTACCGTATCGATCCAATTTTTGCGGTACAACAGATGGCTTATTTCATCTTTTGGATAAGGATTGGAGAACGACTGGTTTACATCGTCTTTTTCATGGTAATTTTTGATGCTCTCTTCAAAGATCTGAAA
>JBATIN010000609.1:0-1537 GCA_049667765.1 Flavobacteriaceae bacterium | reverse complement strand
TCACTGAAAACTCATTTTTGCCCCTAGTCGTTTCCCCAATATGGATGACTTCCATGTAGGGATCTAAGGCGTTCATGACCAATTCACTGGCCGATGCGGAACTATTTGTTGCTAAAACATATACCTTGCTTAAGTTTAAGGTATTTATGGGTGTGCCATTATTAGTGTTTCCGGTAGTACTGGCGAAAAAGTCCCTTGTTTCTACATTATTTTCCTCTAAATATTTCTGGTATTTCTCATTATAGCGAGCCTTCAAAAACACATTCTGTGTATTCGTACCGTAAATCATACTTGACAATAGTCGTGCAGAATTTACCGACCCCCCTGGGTTGTATCGAAGGTCAAGTACAAGTTCGGTCACCCCGGCAGCTTTTAGGGCGCCAAAGGCATCGTTGAGATCTTCATCATATTCATTGGTAAAGCCGTTGTACACCAAATAACCTATTTTGGTGCCACTTATATCGAATGATTTAGAAAGAAAAACAGGATTTTCAGCCAAATTAGGGGACTTCGTCAAGATAACTTCTTTGTCACTTGGGGTAACAGAATTATCCGCAATTTCGGCCATGCCTAGGGTATAGGTGTCTTGGTCAAATAGCTCTAGGTTGTTATCCGTGGCCGATTTGTAGTATAATTGAATACCATCAATGGTCAGAAAAAGATCGCCTCGTGTAATATCTTTGGTAGCCGCATCAGAATTTGGTACGATATAGCGAACATACCCGAAAATGTCGTCGCTGTCTGAAAAACGGACAAGGCCATATTCGAGACCATTGCTTTTTGATACCCCGGAGAGGGCTTGTGTAAGCTCTTTATAGTCTTCGGCATAAAAGCTGAACCGGTCCTCGGTAAACAGTAAATCATTGTCAAAAAACAATCCGGGATCTGCTTCGGAAGCCAAGAAATCATTGTAGGCTTTATTGCCTTCAGTGGTATTCGGAAATTTAGTATCAGCTAAATTCGGAACATCTGCCTGCCAAAAATACCATAGATTCATAGCTTTCCACATAAAATCTTGTACCGCAACATCGTCTGTAATTTTTACGGGTTCTATAGTATCATCATCTTTTTTACAGGCGATAAGCAACAGTCCTGTTGCCAAAAACATCAACAAATACTTTCTCATAGTAACTTTTATATAATGAATGAACAATCTTGTAACTAAAAACCCTACTCAATTATTGTTCCAACATACGGTGATTTACAAAATGATGGGTGTTAACTTTGAATTCAGTGGTTTTTTCTTGTTATGGTCTTAGTTAAACGGTGCCCAAATTAGGTACATAAATAGGAATAAAAAATTTTTTGTAACAAAATTCGTTGTATTTCGTCTTGCTTATGTAAACCGATGTGGACGATTTACAACAATGAAAAAAAAAATGAATCAGGCAGATTTTCTAAATGTGGTAATGCCTTTTAAAGACAAGCTGTATAGACTGGCAAAGCGACTGTTGGTCTCTACGGAAGAGGCCGAAGACGCTACCCAAGAGGTTTTGCTCAAACTTTGGTCGAAGAACAAAGCAATGGAGAACTATAA
>JBATIN010000608.1:0-1983 GCA_049667765.1 Flavobacteriaceae bacterium | reverse complement strand
GCCTATGACAATGCCCTGTCACAACAATAAACTATCTTTGAAAAAAAAGCTTGCATGAATAACATTTTGGTCACTAACGAGGTCACCAAACAGTTTGGAAAATACACGGCCCTCAATAAAGTTTCCTTGGAAATCCCCAAAAATAGCATCTATGGACTGTTAGGTCCCAATGGTGCCGGTAAAACCACCCTAATTCGTATTATCAATCAGATTACCTTTCCTGACAGTGGTGAGGTTTTTTTTGATGGGCAGCCTTTAAAACAAGAAGATATTGCCATGATAGGCTATCTTCCCGAAGAAAGAGGACTCTACAAGAGCATGAAAGTGGGTGAACAGGCCCTTTACTTGGCACAGCTTAAAGGGCTGAGCAAAAATGAAGCGAGAACCCGTTTAAAATATTGGTTTGAGCGTTTGGAAATTGGCGATTGGTGGCACAAGAAAATTCAAGAACTCTCAAAGGGCATGGCCCAAAAAATACAATTTATCGTTACGGTACTACATGAACCAAAGCTTCTAATATTCGATGAGCCCTTTAGCGGTTTCGACCCTATAAATGCCAACATTATGAAGGAAGAGATTCTAAAACTCAAGGAGAAGGGCGCTTCTATTATCTTCTCGACCCATAGAATGGAATCGGTTGAGGAACTTTGTGAATACATCGCATTACTGCATCGTTCCGAAAAAATCTTGGATGGCAAATTGTCGGACATTAAAAAAGCATACAAGAACAATATTTTTAAGGTAGGACTTCGAGCTGACGATGTGAAAATACTTGTACAAGAACTTTCCGAAAAATTTGAAATTTCGGCTACTTCGTACAATAGCGAAGAAAAACAACTGGATTTTACGGTGCAGTTACCCTCGGCCGAAAGTAGTAATCTATTATCTTATCTATCAAATAAAGGTAATATCAATCGGTTTTTGGAGACCGTACCATCTGCCAACGAAATATTCATTAGAACGGTCAAAAGCAAAGGAGGTGCCCATGAATAAGCTATCATTGATTATTAAGCGTGAGTATTTAGCGAAGGTGCGGAATAAATCGTTCGTGATCATGACGTTTTTAAGCCCGATTTTAATGGTGGGCATGGTGGTACTTATTGCCTACTTGACCAAGGTAAACGATAGCGAACAACGCGTGATAGCCATACTTAATGAAAGTGAATATTTTTCAAGTGATTTTAATTCAACCGAAAGAACTTCGTACGTTCGTTTTTTTGACCTCACTCTTGAAGAGGCCAAAGATTCTACGCTTAAACTGGGGTATACGGGTCTCTTGCACATTCCTAATGAGAAGGACTTGGAAAAAGTGGCCGGCCGTTCATTTTTTTACACTAAAGATGCCCCCAATACGTCGGTATTGGATAATCTTGAGAATACGTTTCGAGATAGGTTGCGGCAACGCAGGTTACAGGAACTTGGGGTTTCTGCAGCTGATTTCGCCAAAATGGACAATAGTTTTGCCATAAATACCGCAACCTTTGAAGGGCAGCAAAACTTAAAAGGAATTAACGAAATAAAGGCGGCGATCGGTGGCGCCTTTGGCTATTTGATCATGATGTTCATTATCATATATGGTGGTTTTGTGATGAGAAGTGTTATCGAAGAAAAGACCAGTAGAATTATCGAAATCATTATCTCATCGGTAAAGCCTTTTCAATTGATGTTGGGAAAGATTATAGGCACTTCCTTGGCGGGCATCACACAATTCGCTATCTGGATCATTTCGGCAGGCATACTCATGACCGTCGCCTTTGTGGTTTTTGATATCGATCCCGTTGCCCTGAATGCCAGTGGGGAAATGGCGAATGGCATGGGGGTTTCTTCGCCTATACCTAATGCAAGCCAGACAATGAATTTGTATGCCCAGGAGATTTTTAAAATTCCTTGGCTCATGCTTATTAGTTTTTTTATTGTCTACTTCGTTTTGGGCTATCTTATCTATAGTTCCATCTATGCGGCAATAGGGGCCGCAGTTGATAA
>JBATIN010000607.1:0-2773 GCA_049667765.1 Flavobacteriaceae bacterium | reverse complement strand
CTTCAGGACTTTTGTCTTTCCAACAAGAGATAAACATAAGTGAGAGCAAGGTAACGAGGGAAATTTTCTTGTACATGGTATGTTTTTAATGGTTTAAAGATATTTCAATTTGGTCTACAATCCAAAGTAGATTTCGAAACTGATAAATATCATATTTATTATAAGGTAACTACTTTAACTTGAGGTAATTAAATATACTGCCATGGAACTAAAAAAAAACCCAAAAGCCGACCTGAATCGTGATATTGGTCTATTCTTCGTAATCGGCCTGACTGTAGTTCTATTAGCCACTTGGTTGGCACTAGAGCATAAAACCTACCCTAAAGAGGAATATGTAACCGAATTAATAAATGTTGCCGAAGACCTCAAGGAAAATGTTCCTGTTACAGAAGCAATCAAAACTCCCCCACCTCCCCCACCACCTGCTGCACCAGAAGTGATAGAAATTGTTGAGGATGAAGCCGAAATCGAAGAAACCATTATAGAGAGTACCGAGATAAGCCAAGAAACGGTAATCGATGCACCGGTCGCCGTAGAAGATGTTGAAGTTGAGGATATTGAGGAGGAGGTTACGGTACCTTTTGCGATAATTGAAAATGTACCAATATTTCCGGGTTGTGAATATGCCAAAGGCAATGATGAGCGCAAAGCCTGTTTTCAAAAAATGATACAGCAGCATGTAAAAGAGAATTTCAAATACCCTGACATTGCATTGGAATTGGGTACACAAGGCAAAGTTTATGTTCAGTTTGCCATTGACTCCAAAGGAAAAATTGTCAATATAAAAACGAGAGGACCGGATAGGAACTTGGAAATGGAAGCAAGCCGAATCATTGCCTCACTTCCACAAATGACACCTGGTATGCAAAGAGGCAGGGCAGTTACCGTACCTTATAGCATACCCGTAACTTTCAAACTAGAATAGCAAACACAACGAATCATAGAGTATTGGGGTATTTACAAAGCCATACATCTTAAGTAATTATGCGCAGGTGACATGTATTCAATATGCTGAAATCAAAAAATTAAAACGCATTCAAAAGTAGTTTAAGGATGATACTCAACAAAAATGAACAATAGGCGTTGGTTATGCCAAATAGGAAGCTAGTTCACCGCTGTTGCGTAATCGCTCAATTTTTCAGGACCTTCCAGTAGAACACGTACTACCCTAAGGGTACCGTCATCTGTGGTAGAAATCTGCCATTTAATCAACGAAATTTTTCCATTTTCAATTTCTATCCCTGTAATGCTTCTGGGGTGCACGCAACTACCATCGTTGAAAAGGGGAATGTCTCCTGGTTCAGGAAAACGGGGTCGATGCGTATGGCCGATTACTGTTAAAAGAAGATTGTTCTGAAGAATCCATTTTTTTATCCGCCGCTCTACTTTTATAAGTTCTTTGTAATTTTTGGCCGGACTAGTCGGATCCGCTATACCCCATACTTGAAGCGGCTTCCAAAGCACTCGAACCAAGAACCTGCTCCAGCGCCAAAAAGTATAGTTCCACCAATCTGCTTGATGTCCATGGGTCAAAAAAATCTCTTGTTGGGTTTCGGCATGTTTTAATATCAATCCCTCATGATAGGTAATCCCTTCAAAAAGTTCTTTGTCTGTATTTTCAATAGGTTCGAAATAACTTGATAAATGTGCTTTTACATAGGCCGGATCTTTGTACACCATATCATGATTGCCCCAAAGCATGTGCAACCTATTTTTTAAATGGAATAAACGTAATAGCTCATAAACGTTTTTATGGGCCTCGAAAATAGATTCAAAATTAAGGTTTTCCCAAAGTTCATCTCCGTCTCCAATCTCGCAATAACTAAACCCTTCGTTAAAATAATATTTTAGCGCATGAAAGTAGATGTTCCGGTTATTGGCAAAATCGTCGGCAAAACTGTTATCACCTCGATGGCAATCACTGAATAGAATGAATTTAGAAGTATCATCAAAAGAAAGCACTTTGGCATTTTCGTACGCACGTGACAATCTGAAGTTCGATGACATTTATATTTTTTTATAAATATCAGAAAAATGGGGCAATTGGTTGGACATTTTTAAATAATATGCCCTTTTTGTTTTTCTAAGGATGAAAATTTATTCGCTTCATAAGGTAATGTTGCGATGCTAGTGGAAATGGCATTTTTAGTTTAAAGGCATGAATATTTCAGCTTTCCATTCCAATTCGTTGTCACTGAGCATAGGGTTGTCATAAAAAAATTCGACAGGTTCGGGTTTTATCGGGATGTTCTGACGTTTAGCATATTCATACAAGGAAAACCAAGCCCTATCGGAGGTTCTGTAATTTCCGTAATAAGTTGCTTTTATCGCCTTAACTGAAGCACTTTTTTTAAATTTGAATCGTGGATGTTCAGGAAATGTGTCTTTCTCAATAATTGGAAAGCGATAATTGAAAACGATTGAATCCTTATCAACTTTCCATGAGGTGACTTCCAGCGAAGGTTTTCCTATCACTTCAATATTATTTTCCCGTAACCAACCTAAAATACCGCCGTTATTAGCAATCATATTTCTAGCCTTTTCTTGTAATGGACTTTTAATGGTAATATAGGCAAAGAAGTTTTCAGGAATATAAGCTTCCCCATCAACATGAACCTTATGGGAATTCAAATGGGATATCAACCCTGTTCTAATGTTTTTTATCGTGGCAATAAACAGGCTTTTTAAGGGTGTACTGCCAGATAAAGCCTTTAATCGGGTAAAAAAGTTACTTTTTAGGTCTCTTATTCGTGATGTGACCATGGTAGTGGAA
>JBATIN010000606.1:0-3735 GCA_049667765.1 Flavobacteriaceae bacterium | reverse complement strand
CCTATGCAGCCATTGGAGTAGGCTTTTTCCAAGGTTTCAGGATTTGTGGTCGGGTGAATCATTTGCCCGTTACGCACGCCGTTTATTTCAGTTTCTATCCATGGTATCTGTGGCATCAAGGTGGTTCGTTGATCATCTCGTTTGGTAGCAAAAAATTGTTTTCCGTTCACAGGATTGTAGAATTTCGGGTTCCTTTCTATCCTTACGACTTCACCGAGCCCTGATTTGGTTCTCAAATCGGTAATCCTATCCCCCATGGCGAGATACTTTTTCTTATTCTGCCCTACCCTGATCGGAAAAGTAAAGAGCAAGGTACTATCCTCATAAATACGAAGCTTGAACTCGGGTATGTTCACATCGATCCAAGTTCTTTTCAGCGAACGTAAAAGTTGAGTAATAGCCGTTGAATCCGGAATTACAAGCGAATCCGTTTTTCGTAGTACAATCAGTTTTTTTTGGTCGTATACAAAAGAATCCCGTTCGATCATCCGATAATAATCGGTATTGGACAAGGTGTCGATGATCCATGGGTTGGCCCGTACCAAAAGATGTTCCGATAGTAGATATGGCACTGAAGCATCATACTGTTTAACCAACGAATCCATATAGCCAAAATATTCGCCAATCGTAATATTCCTAGTTATAGCTACATAATTTGGAGAAGCTATTTTTGCCAAGGCAGGACTTTCAACAACAATAGAATCGGCATTATATTCTGTTGTCGATTCTAGAGGGTTCATTATAGTCTCTTGTTTTACCCGACAGGACAGAAATAGGGCAAAAACAAAGAGTACACATAGATATAAAAGTCTTTTCAGCATTATGTTTGGCTATTTATAGCACAAAAATAGCCGCCTTGTACCGCTTATAAAATGAGAATGGTCAGTCCGTCGCATGATATTGGTCATTTTTATCCTTTTGCGTTCAAGGTACATTTGTTACTATGGCAGTTAAGGCAAAAAGCGGCAGGGCTACGAATCCGATGCTCGACGGCATAAAACAGTTTTTTAGTGAAATCGGGGAACTTTCCTATTTCGCGGGCCGTTTTTTTAAAGAGTTTTTAAAACCGCCGTTCGAGTTCAAAGAACTGCTGCGCCAGTGTTATCAATTGGGCAACCGCTCGTTGATGCTAGTATTGGTCACCGGCTTCATCATCGGATTGGTGTTTACCTTGCAATCACGGCCCACGTTGATCCAATTTGGTGCGGTTTCTATGATGCCGAATATGGTAGGCATCTCGATAGTAAGGGAAATCGGCCCTGTAATTACCGCGCTGATCTGTGCAGGACGCATCGCTTCGGGCATCGGTGCCGAACTTGGGTCGATGCGTGTGACCGAGCAAATTGATGCAATGGAGGTCTCTGGCACTAATCCTTTTAAATACTTGGTCGTGACCCGTATTATGGCGACGACTTTAATGCTACCATTATTGGTCGTTTTTGGTGATTTAGTCGCACTTTATGGATCTGCTTTGGTGGAGAACCTCAAGGGCAATGTGTCATTCCTACTATATTTCAATACAGTTTTTGATGCACTGTCTTATGGAGATTTAATTCCGGCAACCATAAAATCGTTCTTTTTTGGATTTGTGATAGGTTTGGTGGGCTGTTTTAAGGGATACCATTCTAAAAAAGGTACGGCAGGAGTCGGTATTGCGGCCAATACAGCAGTGGTCATGGCCTCGCTGCTAGTTTTCGTAGTTGATTTTATTGCGGTTTTTATTTCAGATATTTTTTATGAATTATAAAATGGATGTAAAAGGAGATATAGCAACCCAAGTAAAGCCGTCAGACCAGAAAAAAGTGGTCATCGACCTTAGGAATTTACGCAAAAGCTTTGGCGATAATCATGTTCTGAACGGTTTCAATATGAAGTTATATGAAGGGGAAAACTTGGTGGTCATGGGAAAATCAGGTTCAGGAAAATCGGTCATGATCAAATGTCTGGTGGGACTGATGCAGCCCGACAGTGGCTATATTGAGGTTTTAGGAAAGGAAATCAAAACTTTGGATCGGCAGACCCTGGATGTTTTACGATCCGATATTGGATTCCTATTTCAAGGAAGTGCCCTCTATGACTCCATGACAGTTCGAGAGAATTTGGAATTTCCATTACGAAGGCACAAAGAAAAACTAGGCAATACTGACGATACCGAACCTTTAGTGCTGGAAGTATTAGAAAATGTTGGGCTAGCCCACGCTATCGACCTAATGCCAGAAGAACTTTCTGGAGGCATGAAACGGCGTATCGCCCTTGCACGTACCATTATTCTAAAACCAAAAATAATTCTATACGATGAACCGACCAGTGGACTGGACCCGATTACCTCTAAAGAGATAATTGAACTGATGCGGAGCATACAAAAGAAATACGGTACCTCTTCATTAATCATTACGCATGATGTCGATTGTGCCCGAGTGGTATCTGAACGAATGATCCTGTTGGTCGACGGACTGAATTACGCTGAGGGTTCGTATGCCGAACTATCGGCATCGAACGACCCTAAAGTGGAAGCATTTTTTAAAAAATAAAAATTATGGCAAAAACAACATTTGAAAACGTGAAGCTTGGCATTTTTGTAACATTTGGAATTTTGCTGCTTTTAATTGCTTCTTTTCTTGTAGGAAACCGACAAAATTTGTTCGGCGACACCATACCTTTAACTGCGATATTCAAAAATGCGAACGGACTACAAAGAGGCAACAACGTGCGTTTCTCCGGTATCGACGTAGGTACGGTCAATAAAATCGAAATGGTCAACGACACTACCATTCGGGTGCATATGATCATCGAAGAAAAAATGCAACAACACATTAAAAAGGATGCAGTGGCCATGATCGGATCCGACGGACTAGTAGGGAGTATGCTGATAAATATTGTGCCACACGAAGGAAATGGACCTACGATTGAACCTGGCGATGAATTGGAATCACTCAGCAAAGTGGCCACCCAAGACATGCTCAGTACCCTGAACGTTACCAATGAAAATGCCGCCCTGTTGACCGCCGATCTATTAAAAGTGAGCCGATCGTTGACTCAGGGAACAGGCACGCTGGGAAAATTACTCAACGATACATTAATGGCATCGGATTTACAACAGACCCTAGTAAACCTGAAAAACACCAGTAACCAAGCGAATGCCACGTTCTTTGAGTTGAACAAAATCATCAAAAAAATCGATTTTGAGGAAAGTACCGTAGGTGTTTTGCTGCACGACACTATTGCTGCGAGAAAAATGCGGAATGTTATCGCCAATCTAGAAGCTTCGAGCATCGAAATCGAAAAGATGGCCAAAGATCTAAGTTCAGTGGTTGGCAAAATCAAAGAAGGAGATGGAGCCATAAGCACTTTGGCAACCGACACCGTGATGGCGAACCAGTTGAAGAACACCATGCGCAATGTGGATCAAGGGGTGGAACGTTTTAATGAAAATATGGAAGCCCTAAAGCATAATTTTTTGACCCGAGGGTATTTTAGAAAACAGGAAAAGCAAGAGAAAAAGGAAGCGCGGAAAAATGAAGACTAGCCAACCTTCCTTCTTTAAAGAACTTCATTTTTAAGAAAAAACAGCCTATACATCAGAATAAGTATTGAAATACCGAAAATACTGGTGTAAATCAATTTGTTATACTTCGCTAGCCAATTGGGCAAAAAAATATCAAAATTATCCTTGGTGGAATCTGAGTATTTTCGAGCGATTACCGTCAACGGGCAGAACCACTTAAAGAGTAACAA
>JBATIN010000605.1:0-10759 GCA_049667765.1 Flavobacteriaceae bacterium | reverse complement strand
CCGTAAAACAGGGCGAACTTTCGGTAAGGGCCATGGTATTTATAAAGGGAAACGAGAAAATCGCGATTGTCAATATCGACAATTTGGGTTGGCCCAGTGCCTTGGGAGACCGCTCGCGGAAATTGATCAAAGACATACCTTTCAACAATATTTTAATTGGGGCGACCCATACCCATAGTGCGCCCGATGCCTATGCATTTCCTGATGAAACAGGCCAACACGGGGCCGATCTGGCCTATCTTGATTGGTGCGTTATTCAAATTGCAGATGCCGTAAACGAAGCTTTACGCAAATGTGAACCTGCACAAATAAAGATCGCCGTGGGCAATGCTGAAGGCAAAATAGCCTACAATTACTATGCACCCGACCTTTACGATCCCCGTTGTGGCATCATTCAAGCCATTGGCACCCAAGGTAAAAACAAAAACAAGCCCATTGCCACTTTAGTGAATTACGCCATTCACCCTGAAGTTATTGGTAGTGATCGGGGTATTTTGAGTCCTGATCTTATCGGCCCCTTATATGACCGTATCGAAGAAAAAACCGGGGGTATGGCCCTGTTCATGAACGGGGCACAAGGAGGCATGGTAACCGCAGATAACCGCTTGGAAAACGGAAAAGAGGCAAATGACTGGGAAGAATGCAAGCGAATAGGCAATTTGTTGGCCGATGAGGCTTTGCGCCTTTTAGAGGCTGCTCCTATACAAGAGAATCCTGCCATATACTGCACTTCTAAAAGAGTCGATTTTCCTATTGAATCGGACCTTTTGAAATTCATCCTAAAAAATTCTCCGTTAACCAAAGATTCGCCAAAAGACGATACTATAGGCACCACTTTAAACCTCTTGAACATTGGTACGGCACAAATACTGACCATACCCGGTGAGGCATTGCCCAATATCGGCTATTACCTTAAAAGAAAAATGCCAACGGAACATCCTTTTTTATTCGGACTTACTAATGATGCATTTGGATACATTCTCACCAAAGAGGACTTTAATAGTTTCAACCGATATAATTATGTCAGCCGAACTAGTTTTGGAGAGAAGACCGGGGAAATTCTGGTATCTGAACTAATAGATCTAATTCAGAACAGTCCCCAACCAATGAAATAATTCTATTATAAAACGACCTTTTTACGATGAAAAAATCATGGATTCTTACCCCGTTGATCGCTTTGTTTATTTGCGCCTCTTGTCGCAATAATACTAAACAAAATAAAGCTTTAAACGTAGACCAACCGTCAGCGAACGCACTCGAAGTTACTCCGAAAAACGCATTGGAGAATTACCTAAAGACCGAAGATAATTCATATCGTTGGGAACTAAAGGACACCTTCAATATAAATGGCGTAATGGCCTATGACCTTTTGCTTACTTCCCAAATATGGCGAGAACATACTTGGAAACACCAACTGACCTTATTTGTGCCCAATAATGTGGCGTATGACGGGGCGTTACTATTTATCACGGGAGGAAGTTTAAAAGACGGAATACCGAATTGGAAGACCCAGGAAAAAAATGGTAGCGAATCGGAGCCAATGGCAAATATTGCCCATAAAAACAATGCCATCGTCGCCATTCTAAGACAGGTACCCATGCAACCTTTATACGACAATGATTTGGTAGAGGATCAGCTCATTTCGTTTACCCTCCACAATTTCAAAAAAGATAAAGATTATACTTGGCCCCTGCTTTTTCCAATGGTTAAAAGTGCTGTAAGAGGCATGGATGCCGTACAAGAATTCTCCAAACAAAATTTAAATAAGACCATTACCCGTTTTACGGTTTCAGGAGCCTCAAAAAGAGGTTGGACCACCTGGCTCACCGGGGCCAGTGACAAACGGGTCGAAGCTATTGGCCCAATGGTCATCGATGTATTGAATATGCCTGTCAGCCTTGATTATCAATTAACGGCATGGCAAGAATATAGTGTTCAAATACAGGATTATACCGATCTGGAAATTCCACAAACGGTAAGCACTCCTGAAGGTGATGCGCTTACCCAAATGATCGACCCCTATTCATATCGCGAGAAACTTACCATGCCTAAAATCATATTTATAGGCACCAACGACGAATATTGGCCAATCGATGCTATTAAGAATTACATAAAAGAGATTCCTGGAGAGAATTACGTGCATTATACGCCCAATGCGGGGCATGACCTAGCTGGTGGCGAAAAAGCCTTGAAGGCCTTGAGTGCGTTCTGGGGACAAACCCTGGCCAAAGAGCCTTATTCCGATCTCGATTATGAATTAGCAACCGATAAGACCTCAGCTACGTTAACTGTTGACTCTCATTCCAAACAACTTAAATCGGGATACCTATGGCTGGCAGATTCCGACGATCGCGATTTTAGGGATGAAGAATGGGAATCTACTAAACTTACTATTTCAGCCGACGGTCATGTACTGGAAAAGGTCTTATTTCCTAAAAAAGGGTACAAGGCTTTTTATATCGATTTGGAATATGAAGACCCCAATGGAGGCACCTATACCAAAAGTACCCGTGTCTATTTAGCCGATGACGATGAGGTTCTCTAGAAAATTAAAAACTACACTGCTCACATTAGCCATTTTAGCAGTATCGGGCTATATCATTTATAAATTTCTAAAAGACACACGTGAAAGCCTTCCTGTTGTCAACTACTATGAATATGACAAGGCCATTCCTCTAAAAGATTCTGTTGCCATTCTGTTAGATACGACCCACTTTACATTGACATCGGTAAGCTTTACCAGTATAAATGATAGAAAGGTTACAGGCCTTTTAAGTATCCCGAAAAATAGGCAAGGCCCGTTACCTGTTATTATTCTAATGCATGGCCTTGGCGATCATAAAGCCGTTGACTATGTAGAATTTGGAAATAACCTTTTATTAAAAAATGGCTATGCCGTTATGCGCATAGATATCTGCGACCACGGTCAAAGAAAAAAGGATGAATATGATTTCGATTTAACGGGAACCTACAAGTATTGGACACGTAATGTCATAAGCCAGACCGTTTTTGATCTAAGGCGTACCATAGATTTTATTGAAACCCGCAAGGAATTGGATGCTGCGAGAATCGGGTACTACGGTATTAGTCTTGGGGGCATCATAGGCACCGTGTTTTGTGGGGTCGATGAGCGTGTAAAGGTTCCTGTTGTGGCTTTGGCGGGCGGCCAGTTAAATTTACTGTATAAAAAAGATGCCTTTTCTAAAGAGGCCAAAGACTTTGTCAGCATTATTGAACCCCTAAATTTCGTATCACAAATTTCCCCAAGGCCCCTTTTAATGCTCAATGCCAGTAACGATGAAATTATTCCTCCTACAATGAGTACCTTGTTATTCGATAAGGCCAAAGCGCCCAAAGAAATAATTTGGTACAATGCCAAGCATAGAGATGCCCCGTTAGAAACCATTTATGGCGACGGCCTAGAATGGTTCAATAAAAACTTATAAAAGCGATAATGATGAAAAAATCAATCATGTATAAATCGGTCATTGCCCTATGTTTCACCCTTCTCATAGCAAGCTGCGCCAAAAAAAAGAAAAGCAATGAAAATAAGGAAATGGTATCAAGCCCTATTGAACAAGCTAACGAAGAGCCGAATACCTGGGCCCAAAAACTAGGTTGGCCTGCTGATAAAAAAGTAATCATGCTACATGCAGATGACATAGGTATGTGCCCCGAGGCGAATACGGCCGCCAAAACTCAACTGACCGAAGGGGTTATTCAATCGGCCGCGGTGATGATACCCTGTCCCAATGCCCACGAATTTATTTCTTGGGCCAAAGAACGTCCCGCTTTAGATGTGGGGCTTCATCTTACCCTCACCAGTGAATGGCAAACCTATAGATGGGGCACGGTAAGCCAAGCCGAACAAGTTCCAGGTCTTCTTGATGAGCATAAGAAAATGTGGCATGAGGTGCCAGAAGTAGTGCAGCACGCATCTGCAGAAGAAGTAGAAAAAGAAGTGCGGGCACAAATTGAACAATCCATGGCATGGGGCCATAAACCGACCCACATCGATACCCATATGGGGACCTTATACGGGCATCCCAGCTATGTAAAGGTATTTATCGATATAGCAGAAGAATATAGCATTCCTGCCAATATTATCGATATCTCGAAACCGGAAGTAATGAATGAGTTCAAAAGTCAAGGATACCCGCTCGACGATACTGTGCTACAACTTGTAACTGCATATACCTTACCAAAACTAGACTATTTTACGAGTGTAGGTAGCGCCAAGACCTATGAAGATAAAATTGCCGATTTTAAGACATTGGTCCAAAATTTGAAACCAGGGCTAACAGAAATTATCTTCCACCCTTCTGAATTGACCGAAAATCTTAAAGACATTACCAATTCATGGCAGCAGCGATCTTGGGAAGCACAAATGTTCTCAGACCCTGATCTCATTCAATTTTTTAAGGATGAAGGGATAATATTCACCAACTGGAAAGAAATCATGCAGCGTTTCGAGGCTCGATAATTAACAGCTAGGTAAGCCACGGTATATTCAATCTCGATTATCGAGTTAAAATTCAATGTATAACAAATAAAATAGCATTGGCGCCGTACGCCATAATTGGGTTAATTTGTAAGTAACTCGATAAATAAAGTATGGATTCAACTTCAGGAATCATCTTGGCCGTATCCCTGATCATCATCATGTTCGGTATGGGCCTTTCTTTGACCTTAGGTGATTTTAAACGGATTTTCGTTTACCCAAAAGCCATATTCATTGGGTTGTTGTGCCAGATTTTACTATTGCCACTTATCGGATATGTTTTGGCGACCAGCCTTACCGTATCTCCCACTACCGCCATTGGAATCATGCTCCTGGCAGCATGCCCAGGAGGGCCAACCTCAAATATGCTCACTTTTATGGCCAAGGGCGACCTGGCCCTTTCCGTTTCCCTTACTGCCGTAGCGAGCGTGTTGACCATTATCACCATACCGATTATAGTTCAATTTGCCTTAAAAGAGTTTTCCAATGAAAGTCTGACCGTAAGTGTTGATGGCATCACTATGGTAAAGCAATTGCTGGTCATTGTACTTGTTCCGGTAAGCTTTGGCATGTGGGTAAGGCACCGATTTCAAAATTTCGCCCTTAGGATGGAAAAACCCGTAAAAATTGCGTCCGCTATAATTTTTATTTTGGTGGTTCTAGCAATAACCTATAGCTTGAAAAATGTTCTAGTAATGTATACGAAAGAAGCGGGATTGCCTGCCATCCTCTTAAACATCAGCACCATGGCATTAGGGTTTATGTTAGCCGTAATATTCAAATTGACCAAGCCTCAAGCCATTAGTATCTCTATAGAAACGGGCATTCAAAATGGCACCTTGGCCATAACCTTGGCTACCATCGCCTTAAATAATGCAGAATACGCTATAGTTCCCGTCATTTATGGCCTATTAATGTTCTTTACGGCGGCAATCCTTATTTTTATATCAAAACCATTGCGCTTCACTAATTAATTGAACTATCTTATGTTACACCGAAAATTAAAAAACCGCTTCACCCTTAAAATCGTTTCTATGCGAACCATTGTTTTGTCAGCAACCGCCCTACTTCTATGCATAGCTTGTAAGAAAAAAATAGTTCAATTGCCCGAAGTGTTCCCCATTGACCATCCTGCGGTCATTACCCAAGAATTCATTTACGAATTAGAGGATGCTTTGACCCCTGAGTGCCATGCTTCTACGGTAGAGGTCAGCAATGGTACGGTCATCGCTTCGTGGTTTGGCGGCACCAAAGAAAAAAACAAAGATGTTGGCATTTGGGTCTCCCGAAAAACCAATGGCAAATGGTCTACCCCTTTAGAGGTGGTCAACGGAGTACAAGAAGATGGCACCAGGCACCCGTGTTGGAACCCGGTGCTGTTTAAACCAAAAGCTGGGCCCTTGTATTTGTACTATAAAGTAGGGCCAAGTCCGCAAGAATGGTGGGGACTTTACATGACTTCCAATGACGATGGCAAAACCTGGTCAGATCCAATAAAGCTTCCCGATGGCATTTTAGGGCCTATAAAAAATCAGCCGATCCAACTGGCCAATGGCACCATTCTTTCTCCTTCGAGCAATGAAACCACTTCTGGTGAGTGGACTATCCACATTGAAACCAGTAGAGATAGTGCACAAACCTGGACCAATTCTGGTCCCTTGAACGATCCCAATACATTTGGAGCGATCCAACCCGTGGTCTTGAATTATGGGGAAGGAAAATTGCAGCTATTGAGCCGCACCAAAAATGATGTGATCAGTGCAAATTGGTCGTCTGACGGGGGCGAAACTTGGGGCAAAATGGAAGCGATTTCCCTACCGAATCCAAATTCAGGAATCGACGGGGTGACCCTAAAAGACGGTCGCCAGTTTTTGATCTACAATCCTACCGGAAAGAATTGGGGAGATCGGGTACCTTTAAGTATTGCCCTATCTACCAATGGAAAGGATTGGAAACGAGTGCTCGATGTTGAACCCCTTCGCGAAAATACGGATAAAGAAGGTGAAGAATATTCATATCCTACAGTTATACAGGCAGAAGACGGCAAAATTCACCTCGTGTACACATGGAACCGTAAAACCGTAAAATACCTGGTTTTAGACCCCGAAAAACTTTAATAAATGCGAACAAAAAGGTGGCAGCGTAGGGTATTTCGGGTTTTTGGGGTACTTGCCCTTTTGCTATTGCTTTTGTTTTATTTTTCAACCGAGACCATTGATACCAGCCCTTATTTTGAAACGGAGTATTACAAGAATACCTTACAAAAAATGGATGTTGCCATTGAGGACATGGCCATTTCCAAAGGCCAATTATTGGCCGGTTTCGCCCGCACCAATATTACCCCTTCCATTGTTGAAAACAATCCCGATGCTGCCAAAGGCGAATTCAATACCATAAAGATGGCAGGCTATGGCAATGGTCAAATCGCCAAAGGTGTCCACGATTCCATTTACGCCAAGGCAATTGCGGTACAAGTAGAAAATAATGAAGTCGTTTTCATTAGTGCCGATATGGTGTTGATCCCAGAGCTAGTGGTGTTGAAAGTCGCCGAAAACCTGAAGGGTAAAATAGGCCGTAAGCAATTGTTTTTTGGGGCCACGCATACCCATTCCAGTATTGGAAATTGCATCCCGGGTTTTGTGGGAAAAAGCTTCGGGGGCGAATTTCAACCTAAGGTGGTCGAATGGCTTAGCGCAAAACTAACGGATCTTGTTCTTAAGGCGCTTGAAGATAAAAAACCATCGAGATTCTCGACAGGCTATATTAGAACCCCGAACCTGGTACGCAACCGCATCATCGGCGAAACCGGAAGGCTCAACGACAAGTTAGACCTAGTCTCGTTTGCACAAAACAATGGTAAAAAAGCGATCATCGGTATATTTAGTGCCCATGCTACGACCATAGGAACTTGGAACGATGCCTATAGTGCAGATTATCCCGGTTATTTTCAAAGAAGTTTAGAAGCCAACGCGGTAGATCTGGCAGTATTCTTCGCTGGTACCGTTGGAAGCCATTCTAATAAAGGGGAAGGTGAAAAATTTGCCAAGGCCCAATATATAGGAGAAACTTTAGCCGATTCTGCTACCACCTTACTAAATACAATGGTCTACGACTCTGTCTTAACCATGGCACACTTGGCGAGTGAATTGGAAATACCGAAATTACAGGCCTTCTATGTAGCAGACCGATTGCGGTTTTCACCTTTTTTAGGAAAAAAGCTATTGGCCGATATGGGACCTATTTATTTACAAGGCCTAAAATTGAACAATTTAATATGGTTGGCCATGCCCTATGAGCTTAGCGGAGAATACGGGGTGGACCTTAAAAACGCGTTGGAACTAGAAGGGTACCAATCTTCGTTAACCAGTTTTAACGGCCAATATTTAGGGTATATCGTGCCACAAAAATATTACTATTACGACACTTACGAAGCTCGGTTGATGGGTTGGTACGGCCCAAGTATGGGCGATTATTTAATGGAACTGAACTTTACATTGGCTGATGCCCTGACCGGCAAAAGATTATAGCAAACGACCATGAAGAGATTTCTTAGATTTTTAGGGATTACCCTACTGTTGATCATTTTGGTGATCGGTGGCCTATTTATATACAACTGGCGAGATCGGCAGCCCGGTTATGCCATTGACCTAAAATTAGAGAACAGAAATCCGAACACCATTCAAGCCGGTTTTGCAAAAAAAACCATTACCCCTACCATTATTGACACCTGGAACGATGCGAATGGGGATAATAAATTCGATAAAAATGATGGCGATACTTTTAACGACATTAATAAAAATGGCAAATTCGATGCGTTTTGGATTGCAGGCATGAGCAACGCAAAACCAGCCCAGGGCGTTCATGACGATGTTTGGTCTCGTGTTATGGTCTTGGACGATGGCCATAGTAGAATCGCTATGATCTCTTTAGATGCTATCGGCTTTTTACACGGCGATGTCATTGATATTCGAAAACGGATTCCTGAAGAATTGAATATCGATTATACCCTACTCTCCTCAACCCACACTCATGAAAGCAACGATCTTGTAGGCATTTGGGGTGAAAACATGTTCAATTCAGGGGTCAACCCAGAAATGATGGAATATGTAAAAGAACAGACGGTGGCAGCCATAATTGAAGCGGCAAAAAATTTACGGCCTGCGAAACTGGTGTTTGCAGAAGATCTCTCTGGAAATGATTCTGTATTAATCAAAGATACTCGTAAACCCATTGTAAAGGCCACTGGAATACATATCATGCAAGTCTTGGATGCTGAAAACGACAAGACCCTTGGCACCCTCATCAATTGGTCGAACCATCCAGAGACCTTATGGAGCCAAAATCTTTTGATCAGTTCCGATTTTCCGCACTATGTTAGGGAAGCAATTGAAAATGGGGTATACAACGGAAAGGAGCTCATGAAAGAAGGTCTGGGCGGTACCGCCATTTATTTCTCCGGGGTTATCGGTGGTTTAATGGCACCCCATCCTTCCATTTCTATTAAAGATCCTTTTACTGCCGAGCCCTATGCCGAACCCACCTATGAAAAGACCAAGGCCCTTGGCGACCATATTGCTATAATGTCACTAGATGCCTTGAAAGCAAGAGGTGATACCTTAGCTACCTCGAACATTTCGCTACGAGCAAAAACCATTTTCGCGCCGTTGGACAATACCACGTTTAAGATCGCCAGCGGCATTGGCTTGATAAAAATGGGCATGCCCGAATACTTTAAAACACGCACCGAAGTCGGCGCCATACGCATTGGGCCGGCCCTGTTCTTGAGCATCCCGGGAGAAATCTACCCAGAGATTGTTTTTGGCGGCGTAGAAGCCCCTGAAGGACGGGAATTCGACATACCGCCCATAGAAATTCCTCCCATTCAAGAACTCATTAAAGACAAATATAAATTCTATCTGGGCCTGTCCAACGACGAAATTGGGTATATCATACCCAAAAGCGAATGGGATACCAAGAAACCTTACTTGTACAATGACGAACGAGATACCTATGGCGAGGGAAACTCACTAGGGCCCGAAACAGGTCCGCTAATCTACAATTCATTAAAAGAGGTAATAAAGGATTTGAACTAAATGAAAATTTAAAAATTGCTCGGGGTACCGAGTATCCTTCCTTTAAAATGTTCCTTTTCAGGGATAACAAGAATTTTTGGGATTCATAAAGCATCAAAAAAAATCTGTTAAATTAATACTAACTAGTGTATACCCTTAAGTGTAAGGCTTAATTTTGTTAGACATGGTATACTGTAACCAACTATTTGATTGCTAATGAAAATAAAACATATCATATGGCTAGTATTGCTTATTGGAATAGGGACACTTATTGGTTATAGAATATTGGCAAACAAGAAGTTGGGTGACCCTAAAAATTTGTCAAGCTCAGGTAGTGCTACAACCGTATCGGGAATGGTACTCCGCCCACAGGTATTCAATGATAATATATCGCTATCAGGCACTCTAGAGGCCAATGAACAGATAGATCTAAGAAGTGAAGTATCCGGTGTAGTTGAAAGCATTAATTTTGAAGAAGGAAGCAAGGTTAGCCAGGGGCAGGTTTTATTCCGGGTGAACGATATTGAGCTTCAGGCTCAGCTTTCCAAAGTTAAGACGGAGCAAAAGTTGGCCTCCGAAAATGAAAGACGTGCAAAACTACTTTTAGAAAAACAAGCGATAAGCCAAGAGGAATACGACATTGCCAGTGCCGATTTTCAATCGGCCAGTGCCGAATCAGAACTTATAAACGCACAGCTTTCCAAAGCTACCATACGAGCCCCATTTTCAGGTATCATAGGGCTTCGCTCCATTTCAAAGGGCACCTACGTTACGCCAGTGACAACGGTTGCCAAATTGGTCAATATCAGTAAATTAAAAATTACCTTTTCCATTCCGGAAAAATATGCATCACAAGTGAAGGTGGGCACGCAACTTACTTTTACAACTTCAGATTCTAAAGAAGAAAATTCGGCAACCATATATGCTATCGAACCCGAAGTGGAAATAGCAACAAGAACTTTGAAAATGCGGGCGGTTGCCGATAATACCGAAGGTAAACTCTTCCCAGGGTCGTATGCCAACGTAATTCTGCCGTTAGAAACCATAAATGATGCCTTATTAGTGCCTTCTGAAGCATTGATACCCGTACAGAACGGTAAAAAAATATTTATTGCCGAAGATGGAAAGGCCAAAGAAGTTGATGTTAAGGTAGGCGCCAGAACAGGAAGCTCAGTAAGGGTTATCT
>JBATIN010000604.1:0-5530 GCA_049667765.1 Flavobacteriaceae bacterium | reverse complement strand
ATATTTAACGTTTCAATGCCATAAAAACCCATTACGATTATGACGAAAATTACACTACAGGGAATCTGTTTTGATGAAAAATCGTCCTATTTACAAGGCCCTGCATTGGCACCGCCCCTAATTCGAAAAGCATATCACAACGATTCTGCCAATTATTTTGCGGAAAACGGATTGGAAATCCTTCCAGAGATCTGGAGTGATAAAGGTGATTTCAAAATTTCCGATTATTTTGAGATTGAAAAAATCACCACTAAAAATTTAGAAGATGGTCTTCCTATGATAACTTTAGGTGGCGACCACTCCATCACCTATCCGATACTTAAAGCAATTTTTGCCAAACATGGTTCTGTTGCTATTTTACACATTGATGCCCATGCGGACCTTTATCATGCCTTTGAGGGTGATCTTTATTCCCATGCTTGTCCGTTTGCGCGAATAATGGAAAATGGCCTAGCGACCAGATTGGTGCAGATCGGCATACGAACCTTTTCTACACATCAAAGGGAACAGGCGAAGAAATTTGGGGTGGAATCCATAGAAATGAAAGATTTTAATCCGCTACAACTACCTGAATTTAATAATCCGATCTATTTATCCTTGGATATTGATGCCCTGGATCCTGCTTTTGCACCAGGAGTTTCGCATCATGAACCCGGTGGATTAAGTACCCGAGAGGTACTTCATATTATTCAATCGATAAACGTACCTATAATTGGAGCGGATATTGTGGAATACAACCCGACAAGAGATGTAAACGGTATGACCGCCATGGTAAGTGCTAAAATTTTAAAGGAGATAGCCGCGAAAATGCTGGAGATTTAAATAGGCTCGGTGTACTAGGCGATTAGCGTACTGCGTGTAACACAAAGCCAAAACCACTGTCACTTCAAGCCCTTCGACTTTAGTTTAACTATCCGGATGCATAAAGGCCTGTTTCGCCAACAAGGTTTGCTCCGATTCCACATGGTCCTCGTCTGGTATACAGCAATCCACTGGGCAAACGGCCGCACACTGTGGTTCTTCATGAAACCCTTTGCATTCGGTACATTTGTCAGGAACTATATAGTAGATTTCGTCACTTACAGGTTCTTGAACATCATCTGCACTCACTGCTTTTCCATCGGTCAAAACAACATCGCCTTTCAAAGAAGTCCCATCAGAGTAGCGCCATTCATCGGCCCCCTCATAAATTGCGGTATTTGGGCATTCAGGTTCGCACGCCCCACAATTGATACATTCGTCAGTTATAATTATCGCCATGATTTTCTTTTTCTTTTCATGCCGAAAAACCATCGGCATCATTACTTTTGCAATTCATTCGTGCAAAGGTACTGCCTAAATCAATTTTGAACAAATATTATGGACGTACATCATCAACGATTACAAGCTTTTGTTAAACTTGGAGATTTATTAAGGTCCTACGGTAAGGCCAACCTTTCCAATTCCGACATAGACAACGAAGATAATACTTGGTTTTCAAGGCTAAACGATGCCATCATTTTATCGGGACATAAAAATGGTTGGTTCACCAAGGAGAACATCCTATTTAGCTTACATAGCTGGGGTGAATTGCTCACTCAAGAATATCTAAGCAGCTGGTTATCAAACTATAACCTTAAAAAAAATACCCCTAAAACGGTAGCTTTGATCATGGCGGGCAATATTCCCTTAGTCGGTTTCCATGATTTTATGTCCGTACTCTTGACAGGTAATTCGGCTATCATAAAACAATCGTCCAACGATAAGGTGTTACTTCCCTTACTAAGCGATTTTTTAATAGAAATAGAACCATCGTTAAAAGAGGCCATTGTTTTTCAAGATGGACAATTAAACTATTTTGATGCCGTAATCGCAACCGGAAGCAATAATACGGCTCGGTACTTTGAGCACTATTTTGGCAAGGTGCCCAACATCATCCGTAAAAACAAGAACTCGGTGGCCGTGTTAACAGGCATAGAAACCCATGCGCAACTTAAAGCCCTTGGAGAAGACATATTTCGGTATTACGGGCTCGGATGTCGAAGCGTTTCAAAGCTATTTGTTCCTCAAGGCTATGATTTCGATTTATTGTTCAAGACCCTATATGATTATAAAAGTATCATTGACCAGGTGAAATACTCCAATAATTATGATTACAATAAGGCGGTATACCTTATGAGTGAATTTAAATTTTTGGATAATGGCTTCTTCATGCTCAAAAAAGATGAAAGCCATGCTTCTCCCATTGCTACCCTATTTTATGAAGAATATGAAGACCTTAACAGCTTAAAATTACGCCTAAAAACTGATGACGATAAAATACAATGTGTGGTGGCACAGAACATTACTGATGGTGAAATTCCATTTGGACAATCCCAAAAACCGGCATTAAACGATTACGCCGACGGAATCGATACTGTTGAATTCTTGTTAAAAACCTAACATAATTTATTAAGTTCCGTACCTCAAAATTACTATAAAATCGTGACCTTTGGCAACTTGAGCAAAACGTATTTATCTAAGCAATATCATCGTACATGAAAAAACATAATTTCAGTGCAGGCCCGTGTGTTCTGCCACAAGAAGTACTCTTAAAAGCCTCTGAAGCTGTCATGGATTTTAACGGTTCTGGACTTTCTTTGATAGAAATCTCTCACCGCAGCAAAGACTTTGTGGCCGTGATGGAAAACGCCCGTTCTTTAGCACTTGAACTTTTAGGCCTTGAAGACCAAGGGTATCAGGCACTTTTTCTACAAGGAGGCGCAAGCCTGCAGTTTTTAATGACCGCCTATAACTTATTAGAGAAAAAAGCAGGTTTTTTAAACACCGGAACCTGGAGTGGCAACGCCATAAAAGAAGCAAAACTATTTGGCGAAGTAGTTGAAATAGGCTCATCAAAAGATGAAAACTTCAAATATATTCCCAAAGGATATTCTGTACCGAGTGGATTGGATTACCTTCACCTTACCTCTAACAATACCATTTTTGGAACCCAAATAAAAAAATTTCCCACCTCTGAAGCGCCCATCGTTTGTGACATGAGTTCGGACATTTTTTCAAGACAGCTCGATTTTTCGAAATTCGATTTAATATATGCAGGGGCACAAAAAAACATGGGCCCTGCTGGCGCAACATTAGTAGTTGTGAAGGAAAATATTCTAGGAAAGGTTTCAAGAAAGATTCCATCTATCCTCGATTACAAGGTTCATATTGCAAAAGACAGCATGTTCAATACACCAGCGGTATTCCCGGTTTACGTATCCATGTTGACCTTATCCTGGCTGAAAAATTTAGGAGGTATTTCAGCTATTGAAGAAGTGAACAACAAAAAAGCACAGCTGCTGTATTCTGAAATCGACCTGAATCCGATTTTTGAAGGCTATGCTACAAAAGAAGACCGATCGAACATGAACGCTACTTTTAATCTGACGGAAGAAAAACTTAAAGATCACTTTGAAGCCATGCTTAAGGAAGCGGGTATCAATGGTCTAAACGGACACCGTTCTGTTGGTGGTTATCGTGCATCGATGTATAACGCGCTTTCACTTGAAAGTGTTGGTGTTCTGGTCGATATTATGAGTGAAATGGAGCGTAAAGGATAATCTGGTCGGCGGTCAAGTAATATTCTATTCAATGACAGTCTACTTCCAATGAACAACTTATGAGAATACTAGCAAACGACGGAATATCACAATCGGGCATTGCGGCACTGGTCAAAGAAGGTTTTGAAGTCTTAACGGTTACCGTTGCACAAGAGCAGCTCATAAACTATATCAATCAACACAAGATTGTTGGTCTTTTAGTGCGAAGTGCCACTAAGGTCCGTAAAGACATCATCGACAACTGTCCAAGCCTTAAATTAATTGGCCGAGGTGGCGTAGGCATGGACAATATCGATGTGGAATATGCCAAATCAAAGGGGTTGCATGTGATCAATACACCGGCAGCCTCATCCGAATCGGTGGCCGAATTGGTCTTTGCACATTTATTCGGTGGCGTTCGTTTTCTATATGATGCAAATCGAGCTATGCCGCTAGAAGGAGATAGTCATTTTAAAAACCTGAAAAAAACCTATGCCAATGGCATAGAACTTCGAGGCAAGACCTTAGGGATTATTGGTTTTGGAAGAATTGGTCAAGCTACGGCCAAAATAGCACTCGGCGTGGGCATGAAAGTCATTTTCACCGATCCGTTCATAAAAAATGCCTCGGTAGCCGTTACTTTTTTTGATGGTCAATCTGTTTCATTTGATTTTCAAGGGGTTACAAAGGAAGAGCTTATAAGAACTTCTGACTTTATTACGGTTCATGTTCCCGCACAAAAAGAATATATATTGGGTAAGAAGGACTTTTCACTGATGAAGGAAGGCGCAGCTATAGTAAATGCCGCGCGAGGAGGAGTCATTGATGAGGTCGCCTTGATAGAAGCCCTTGAAGCAGGAAAGTTATCGTTTGCAGGTTTAGATGTTTTTGAGTCGGAACCCCGACCCGAAATAAAAATCTTGATGCATCCTAACATATCATTAACGCCACATATAGGGGCAGCTACCAAAGAAGCGCAAGATAGGATCGGCGTTGAGCTCGCCAATCAGATTGCTATATTATTAAAATAAGGTAAGCCTAACTTTCTTAAGATTAAAACTCTTTTTGTACATTGGGCGCCAGAACTTTAAAACACTAATTAAATGTCAGGATTATTAGATCTTTTGAACAGCCCAATGGGCAAACAATTAATAAGCGGGGTTGCTGGACAGACCGGTCAACCAGAGAACAAAACAGCTGACGTACTCAGTATGGCAATGCCTTTGATTTTAGGCGCCATGAAAAAGAATGTGGCCACTCCTCAAGGGGCTCAAGGCCTGATGAGTGCATTATCAAATAAACACGACGGAAGTATTCTCAATGACCTTGGCGGTTTGTTCGGCGGTGGTGTAGACGAGGCCGTTACCAACGACGGTGCTGGTATTTTAGGTCATATTTTCGGAGGAAAACAAGCAAATGTAGAGAATGCCCTAAGCCAAAAATCAGGTTTGGACGCAGGTTCAATTGCGAATATCCTTAAAATCGCCGCACCTATTGTGATGGGCTTTGTTGGAAAACAAACAGCTCAGAGCAATGTACGTGATGCCAATGGCATGAATAGCCTTTTAGGCAGTATGTTGGGCGGTCAACCGCAACAGAACCAAAGCCTTATTACTACCTTGTTAGATGCCGATGGAGATGGCAGTATTCTAGATGACGTAGCTGGTATGGTTATGGGAACCAACAAGAAAAAAGGTGGGTTAAGTGGCTTGCTTGGTGGACTTTTCGGCAAGTAAAACCTAATTCATATATAGTATAAAAGCCGTTTCATGTTGAAGCGGCTTTTTTGTACCTTACTATTATGAAATTGAAATTAATACTACTGACCTTGGTCGCAGCTTTTTTGATACTTTCTGTTTTAAGCTGTGGTGGCCAAAAACAGGGCATTGCCATTAGCGATGACGAAAAAATCGCCTTTAGCAAAACTGAAGGTGACACCATTCAGATTACAAGCGACAAAACCGAATACG
>JBATIN010000603.1:0-1675 GCA_049667765.1 Flavobacteriaceae bacterium | reverse complement strand
ATCATCTTCGTTGCGACGTTCGGGTGCTTTCAGGGTCTGCAAATAGAATACAACACTATTGACTTCTTCGGTAGAGACTTCCGCATCGTGTGGCGCGATGGTCGCCCCCTGCGGTTCATCGGGCAGAAATTCGGAGGTAATGCCCATATCTTGTTGGTAGGCACTAACTGTTTGGATCAATAGATCGATTGCTCCCGCTTTTCTCCCGAAACGCCCGATATATTTCCCCTCTGCATTGGGACTGTTGAAGGGATTCGGGACATAAAAACTAGGCGGATCGATATAGCTCGGGACACCGGAAATACCATCCCCGTCCGCATCGTTCGGGTCTGCAAGCGCTAGGATGTCGCTATCATGCACAAATTCCAAAAAACCCAAGCCCGTATTGGGCGGGGCCAAAAATCGGGTAACCCCATTCGCTTCGGAAGGAATTGCATCGGGCTCAAAGCCTGGTAAGGCTCTCTTTTGTTGTTGAGGGCCGCCCAAAGTTTCCAATGGATCAATAGTGCCGTCGGGAGCGATATTGGAAAATCGTACCAATTCGGAAAAAGGATGTCCGCGGCCATCGCCGATGTGACATGAGATACATGAGGTTTCCACAAAGATGGGCCCCAGACCTTCCGCGCCGGTAAAAACCTTGGCAAAGGCTTCGTCACCATCTCCAAAAAAGAGCTCATCTTCAACGCTGAGCCCTTGAACGGTACCGTCCAACACTTCATTATCCTCTGGCCCTTCCGGCAAGACTTTACTACAGGATAGCAAAATGCCAGCTGCCGTGACGGTCAACATTATGCTCTTAATTGCCAGTGCTTTCGCATACTTCGATCTTAAATCCATTACACATTTTTTTTTGTTATTATATGCTAGCATAAAGCCATCCGCCCTGAGGCAAAACCTTTAAACTAACCCGTTGAATCAAAAAAAGTAATGTTATCGCATAGGCAAACCCGTACTGATTAAATTGGACTTATCTTGGTTTTGGTGGTATGGATATTCAGTCGGGGCCAATGACCAAAGGTTCGACTAAAAAAACTTGAAGTAAAGGAATTGATCTAAAGTAGGTTGGGGTCAAAGAAAATAGCAAATCTAAAATTCCAAATGGTACTCCGAATCTAAAATCGACCTTTTCAAGGACCGAGGTTTTCGAAAGGAGAAAAATTGGTGCCGCTTTCTAAATACAAATTTGGCCAATTCGAACAGGAATCTGTTATATATTTCAGATGAAATGTTATATAAATAGGGCCATTTATAGCAAAAACAATACAAATTGGATACAAATAGCCTGTTTAGGTCGAGTTTCGGGATGAAAATCATAAAAAAAGACAAATTCAAGAATACGGCCAACTATTTTCTACATAGCCAAGCGATGTGCGTTTTTTTGACTTTTAAAGTCCGTTGGGGTTAGTCCGGTCACTTTTTTGAATTGTGCTGACAAATGTGCCGTACTGCTGTAGTGCATTTTCCAGGCTATTTCCGAAAGGGTAAGTTCGTCGTAAATGAGCAGTTCTTTGACACGCTCTATTTTGTGCATGATAATAAACTGTTGAATGGTAGTGCTTGTTACTTTTGAAAATAGTTTGGAGAGGTAGGTATAATTTACCCCCAATTCCGAACTGATATATTGAGAATAGTTCATCGTAGGAAGTTCATTGGAATGATAGATCAAGTCAAGGAT
>JBATIN010000602.1:0-2464 GCA_049667765.1 Flavobacteriaceae bacterium | reverse complement strand
TCCGCTATTCGATGCCTACAGGGTTTTTTATGGCCAAGCTTCAGACATTGTAACGGCCTCGGCATTTCTTACGGAACGTATGCGCAATAGAGATTCGGTAATTTTTTTGGCAAGTTATGAAGGTCATTTTGCTGGTTTTACCCAACTCTACACTACCTTTTCATCCGTTAGCTTGCAACCTGTTTTTATTTTAAACGATCTCTATGTTAAAGTAGATTTTAGGAAAAAAGGTATTGGTGAAGCTCTACTTGAACATGCCAAGGAGTTTTGTACAAATAAAGGTTTTAAGGGGCTTGCCTTAGAAACTGCAATTGATAATCCGGCACAAAAGCTATACGAACGTTTGGGTTGGGAAAAAGATACCCATGGCTTTCACTACTTTTGGCCCGTTAAAAACAAAAACTAAGCTTTAAAATGATGCGTGTCGATATTATTACCGTTCTTCCCGAACTTTTAAAAAGTCCGTTCGAGGCTTCTATATTAAAACGTGCCATAGAAAAGGGATTGGTAGAAGTTCATTTTCACAACCTACGAGATTATACCGACATGAGCTATAATCAAGTAGATGATTACCAATTTGGAGGTGGCGCCGGCATGGTCTTAATGATCGAACCTATCGATAAATGTATCACATCGTTAACCTCGGAACGTAAATATGACGAAATCATCTATATGACCCCCGACGGGGAAACGTTCAATCAAAAAATGGCAAACGGACTATCGCTTTTAAAAAATATAATTATACTTTGCGGACATTATAAAGGTGTAGACCAGCGGGTTCGCGATATGTTCATTACACGAGAAATATCGGTAGGCGACTATGTATTGTCGGGTGGTGAACTAGGCGCGGCCATAGTTTGTGACAGTATTATTCGATTGATACCCGGGGTCCTAAACAACGAAACTTCTGCCCTGACCGATAGCTTTCAAGACAATTTATTGGCCCCACCGGTGTATACTAGGCCTTCAGAATACAAAGGTGTTAAAGTGCCTGAAATACTGCTTAGCGGCAACTTTCCAAAAATTGAAAAATGGCGGGAGGACCAAGCACAAAAAAGAACCGAGCAGTTACGGCCCGATCTTTTAGAATAATTTATGTTCTTATTATTGTTCAAAAATTCACACAAAAACACTTGTAGGTTTTAATTTATAGACTATTTTTGCACACTGTTAAATCAACCTCTGACGAAAATCGTGAATGTTGTTTTAAATACAACGATAAAACAATATCATGGAATCACTAATTAACTTCGTTGAAAACGAATTTGTTCCAAAAAAAGATTTTCCTGATTTCACATCAGGAGACACAATCACCGTGTATTACGAAATTAAGGAAGGTGAAAAGACCCGTACCCAGTTCTTTAAAGGGGTGGTCATTCAAAGAAGAGGCACCGGTGCCACTGAAACCTTCACTATTCGCAAAATGTCAGGTACGGTTGGTGTAGAGCGTATTTTTCCGATCAACATGCCCGCATTGCAAAAAATCGAAGTAAATAAAAAAGGAAAAGTGCGTAGAGCTCGAATCTTCTATTTTAGAGGCCTTACAGGTAAAAAAGCAAGAATTAAAGAGATTCGTTCATAACCAATATAAAGTATATTCCTACTTAGCCTTCAACTATAAAATAGATTGAAGGCTTTTTTATGAACATTTGTTAAAAACCAAAGTTCATATAGTGTTGATTACTAATTTGTTAAATATTTTGGTGTTCCCGAAAAATTGTGCTACATTGAAGTATGATTTGAATGAAATATCTGAGGTATAAATTCAATTCATTATAAAGTTTACGTTCTTTATATTATTGTTCAGTCAAACGAAAAAAGTGCAATACCATGTATTGTATCTTATTTAGATGACGACTATGGACTCAAAAGGCTGTCGCTTTTTGACTAGTCCATACGGGTGCTGAAATAAAAAAATAAAACTTAGGTTTTAAATTTTAGAGCAGCTACTAAAACAATGAGAAGAAATACAAAAAAGGTGCTTGATTGAATTATTAAGAACAAAACGTATTTCAAACGTTGAATTAGCAACGCAAATGCAATCAATGGTTGCCGTTTTGCCTATAAGCAGAACAACATGTTTGTAAGCTACTTCTAAAAAGCCATATCAATGTACTTGTACAATGATATGGCTTTTGTTATTCATAACCTTAATAAGAACTATTCGTAAAGAAATGCTTTCTTCCACGCTCTTAGTTTAAAGACCAATGCTCTTTGATTTTAAATTCCTCTTCTTTTCCCTATATGCCATTTTTGCCGATTTCGCACTCGACTGCACATTTATAAAATCGTATATTTGCTCCGCTTAAAACAAACGAAACCAAAAGATGGCGAAAATTTTCTATACCAAAACTGACGAGGCCCCTGCTTTGGCCACACAATCTTTTCTACCCATTGTACAAGCGTACACAAAAACATCGGGCATTACGATTGAAACCAAAGATATTTCCCTATCGGGTAGGAT
>JBATIN010000601.1:0-14321 GCA_049667765.1 Flavobacteriaceae bacterium | reverse complement strand
ACTTAGATTAGGGGTTATCAAAGCCTTGGAGAGCCCTAAGTATTCGCCCGAAATTAGTAGAAAATATACCGTTGCCGATATGATTACCGGTTTTGGCGTGGCAGAAGCGGTTCGCCATTATTATGATATTTATGGCGGTAACGTAAAGGGAAAAAGAGCTGTAGTGCAAGGATTTGGTAATGTCGGTGGGGCTGCTGCTTTTTACTTGGCACAAATGGGTGCGAAAGTCGTCGGTGTAATCGATAGGGCCGGCGGGGTTATAAATGAAGAGGGCTTCACTTTCGATGAGATAAAAACCTTGTTTTTGAACAAGAAAGGAAATAATCTCATGGCCGAAGTGGATCAATTGATTCCTTTTGATGAGATCAATGAGCGTATTTGGTCGCTTAAAACCGAAATATTCGTTCCCTGCGCTGCGTCACGCTTGATTACAAGAGACCAGATCAGTAAAATGATAGCTACCGGCCTTGAAGTGATATCATGCGGTGCCAATGTGCCTTTTTCCGACAAAGAGATTTTCTTCGGACCCATTATGGAATACACCGATGGACGCGTAAGTTTGATACCCGATTTTATTTCAAATTGTGGGATGGCGAGAGTTTTTGCCTATTTTATGGAGAAAAGAGTAGGTATAGATGATGATTTAATATTTAATGACACATCTAATACCATTAGAAAAGCAATTTTGAATATCTTTAAGCACAATCAAACTAAAACCAATTTAAGTAGAACAGGATTTGAAATTGCATTGAAACAATTGATTTAATATAAACTGACCGAGTATGGAGACCATTATTATTATTGTATTTGTTGTCGGTTATCTAGCGATAACCATGGAGCATAATTTGAAAATCGACAAACTGATTCCGGCCTTGGCCATGATGGCCATTTTATGGGCGATTATCGCACTTGCTGATATGCAGGTCTTTGAGGTGAATCTTGATCTAAAGGAGTTGGAGGCCGGGTCTTTAGAGGCTATTCTACTTCATCATTTAGGCAAGACCGCTGAAATTTTGGTCTTTTTATTGGGGGCCATGACCATTGTTGAAATCATTGACTATTTTGATGGGTTTTCAACCATTAAAAGCTATATCAAAACAAAAAATAAGAAAAAATTGCTATGGATCGTAGCCTCTCTTGGGTTCATATTATCTGCTATTATTGATAATCTAACCGCAACAATAGTCTTGATTACGATACTTCAGAAGCTAATTAAAGATAGGGACCTAAGACTGTGGTTTGCAGGCTTGATCATCATTGCCGCTAATGCCGGTGGGGCATGGTCTCCAATAGGTGACGTTACGACGACCATGTTGTGGATCGCAAATAAGGTAACTGCCGCTGTACTTATAGAACATGTCTTGATACCTTCTATTGTCTGCTTTGCCGTACCTACCTTTATCGCATCAAGAATGAATATTTTTAAAGGTGAAATTGCGATCGACGAGTCAGATGGTGATAAGCCAAAGTCAAAGTATGGGCCAATTATGTTTTATTTGGGTTTAACCGCAATTATTTTTGTGCCCATATTCAAAACGATTACTCACTTGCCGCCCTACGTGGGAATGATGCTTTCCTTGGCCGTAGTCGCCACCTTTGCAGAAATCTATAGCAGTTCTAAATTTTCAATTTCAGATGCCGTAGACGTACCAGGAGTAAGCGATTCGGTAGGGCACCATAGTCCTGTACACCATTCATTATCAAAAATTGAATTGCCAAGTATCTTGTTTTTCTTGGGTATTCTTTTGGCCGTAGCTGCTTTGGAATCATTAGGTATGTTGTTCCATTTTGCCGAGACCATGAATGAAACCGTACCCGGACTAGGAACAGAGTTGCATTCCACCAAAATATCGGATTTGGTGGTTTTGATACTAGGTGCAGGATCTGCGGTAATCGATAACGTGCCATTGGTCGCTGCAAGTATCGGTATGTTTCAAATTGGTGTAGATGAACCGGCATGGCATTTTATTGCTTATTCGGCGGGAACCGGCGGTAGTATGTTGATTATTGGTTCGGCTGCAGGCGTTGTTGCCATGGGTATGGAAAAGATTGATTTTTTCTGGTATTTAAAGAAAATTGCTTGGCTGGCATTGGTTGGTTTTTTATCGGGAGCTGTCGCATTCATTTTAATTCGAAATTTAGTGTTGAACACATAATTTAATCGATAAAATACCGTTATAAGGGCAAATTAATAAGAGAAATTATATGTTTTTGATGCAAGATATTGCTACCGATCCCACAACGGGCGAATTGCTTTCCGAAGAGAAGACCCTCTCGGTTATGGATTTAATTTTTAATGGCGGTACGGGAAGTATCCTTATTATTTCCGTTTTGTTTATCATGTTGGCCGTTGCGCTCTATATCTATTTTGAGCGTTTGTTAGCGGTAAATGCGGCCTCAAAGATCGACAGTAATTTTATGAACCAGATTCGCGACCATGTTACAAATGGAAAATTAGAAGCGGCCAAATTGTTATGTGCCCAGACCGATTCGCCAGTGGCCCGATTAACTGAGAAAGGAGTATCGCGAATTGGAAAACCCTTAGACGATATCAATACTGCTATAGAAAACGCCGGTACCTTGGAAGTGTATAAATTAGAAAAAAACGTAAGTATTTTAGCTACGGTAGCCGGTGCTGCGCCAATGATTGGTTTTCTTGGTACGGTTATCGGTATGATTTTGGCATTCCATGAAATGGCTTCTAGCGGAGGACAAGCCGAAATGGGTTCTTTGGCCTCAGGAATTTATACGGCAATGACCACCACCGTTGCAGGACTAATTGTAGGTATTATTGCCTATATAGGCTATAATCATCTGGTAAACCGAACGGACAAAGTAGTTCATAAGATGGAGGCCAATGCGGTCGAGTTTTTAGATTTGTTGAACGAACCGCTTTAAAACTAACCTATGAAATTAAAAGGAAGAAATAAGGTTAGTCCTGATTTTAGCATGTCTTCGATGACAGATATTGTTTTTCTGTTGTTGATATTTTTTATGCTAACGGCTAACTCGCCAAATGCTTTGGATTTGTTATTGCCCAAAGCCAAAGGCAAGTCGACCAATACACAAAATGTTTCGGTAAGCATTGATAAGAATCTGCAATATTTTGTGAACAACGAGAGAATAAACGGAGAATACATAGAAATTGAATTAAAAAAAGCACTACAAGGTCAAGATAAACCTACCATTATTCTAAGGGCAGAAGAGAGCGTTGCGATTAAAGAAGCGGTCAACGTTATGGATATTGCCAATAGAAACAATTATAAGGTGATTCTGGCAGTACGACCCAATTGATGCCAACACAGCATCAATGGAGCACGAACCTTTGTTTCTTTTTCGTTCAATCCTACTTATAACACATAGGTTTTTCCAAGTATAAAGACCTTAGATCCGTTGGTTACTTACAGATTTTTATTTGAACCGGTAAATCGAGAAGCTGTTCAAATAGATAATACGAGATTTTAACACTGTATAGACATTATGTCGTTCTTAGATACGAGTCACAAGAAAAAATCCTTTACACTGACAACCTTATTGTTAAGTGTGCTTCTACTTGTTTTGTTTTATATAGGCCTCACGTATATGGATCCACCGATTGAGAACGGAATATCCATCAATTTTGGAACTACCGATTTTGGCAGTGGCCAAGTTCAACCTAAAGAAAAAATCAGGTCAGAACCTTTAGATACCCCTCCCGTTGAACCTACAAAACAAGAAGAAGTAGTCGAAGAAACGGTAGAAGAGGTTGTTGAGGAAAAACCAGAGGAAACCGTGGCCAAAGAATCTCCTTCGGAAAAAGTGTTGACACAAGAAAACGAAGAAGCCATTAAAATAAAACAGGCCAAAGAAGCAAAGAAAAAAGCTGAGGACGCCGCAATGGAAGCTCAGAGAAAAGCGGATGCCGAAGCTAAAAAAGCAAAAGCGGAAGCGCAGCGTAAAGCAGATGAACAACGCAGGGCCGAAGAGAAAAAACGTCAAGAACAAGAAGCCAAGAAAAAAGAATTGGATGAACTCATGGGGGGTCTTAACAAATCTGATGGCACCGCTTCTGGCAGTGAAGGCGATGATAATAGAGCGGGTGATAAAGGCTCTCCAGATGGTGACCCTTATGCAACAAGTTATTACGGTGCACCTGGTTCTGGTAGCGGTACCGGTGGTTATGGCTTAAATGGCCGATCATTGGTCAGTAAAGGTCAGGTTCAACAAGAATGTAACGAAGCTGGCAGGGTAGTAGTGAAAATTGTAGTAGATCGCAATGGGAACGTAATTAGTGCAACTCCAGGCGTGAAAGGCACCACTAATAATGCCCAATGCTTGTTAGATCCTGCAAAGAAAACAGCTTTTAAGCACAAATGGAACCTCGATTCGAATGCTCCTAGCCAACAAATTGGTTTCGTGGTGGTCAATTTTAAATTAGGGGAGTGACCTATACCGAGACTTTGAATTGGATGTTCAATCGACTTCCAATGTACCAACAAAAAGGAAAAGTTGCCTTTAACGGAAAGTTGGATAATATTCTCTCCCTTGCAGTTCATTTAGGCCATCCTGAAAGAAAATTCAAAAGCATACATGTAGCAGGCACTAATGGTAAAGGGTCAAGTAGCCATATGTTGGCATCAATTTTACAAGAAGCGGGCTACAAGGTTGGGCTATACACTTCACCTCATCTAAAAGATTTTAGAGAACGCATAAAAATCAATGGAAAACCGGTAAGCAAAAAGTATGTTCAAGGGTTTATTGAAAAAAATAGGCCTTATTTTGAAAATGAAAAGTTTTCTTTTTTTGAAATGTCGGTTGGCATGGCCTTTGCCTATTTTGCGTTAAAAAAAGTTGATATTGCCATTATAGAAGTAGGTTTAGGAGGCAGGCTTGATTCTACAAATATCATAACGCCAGAGGTATCATTGATCACTAATATCGGTTGGGATCATGTTGACATACTAGGAGAAACATTGCCAAAAATTGCTTTAGAAAAAGCGGGCATTATAAAGAAAGGCATACCGGTCGTCATTAGTGAACGCCAAAAAGAAGTCGAAGAAGTATTTGTCACTATGGCAAAAATCAATGGTTCTAAAATAGTATTTGCCGAAGACATCGTTAAAAAAAGGTATAGAACCGGGTTGCTAGGTAAATATCAAATAAAGAATGTGAAAGGAGTAATCGCTGTTTTGGATCAACTCAAAGGATTTAAAATAACGGAAGAGCATAAGGTGAAAGGCCTACAACGTGTTGTAGAAAATACAGGGTTGATGGGGCGGTGGCAAGTTTTGCGCACAAGACCCAAGGTGATCTGCGATACGGCCCATAACGCCGAAGGGCTAGCGTTGGTCATGGAGCAAATTAAAACGGAAAAATTTCACAAACTTCATATGGTACTCGGTTTTGTGAAGGATAAAAAGTTGGATGCCATTCTGCCACTCTTGCCTAAAAATGCCAGGTATTACTTTGCCAAGCCAAGTATTGACCGTGGCCTAAAAGTCGATATATTACAAGCCGAGGCTAAAAAACACAGATTAGAAGGTGCTGCATATGCCTTGGTTTCCGAGGCCTTGACTGCCGCTTTAGAAAGTGCAGGTACAGAAGACTTTGTTTATGTAGGCGGAAGCACTTTCGTAGTTGCAGAAGTGGTTTGATTTTTTCTTCTTTTTTCTTTTGGCGTATCTAAAACTATTCTATATTTGCACACCTTAAAAGGGCAATTAGCTCAGTTGGTTCAGAGCACCTCGTTTACACCGAGGGGGTCGGGGGTTCGAGCCCCTCATTGCCCACTAAAAGTCATCAGTTATGATGGCTTTTTTTATGGCTAAAAAGTAATGGGGGTCAACTTATGTGGCCTTAAAGAGTAAAGCTTACGGGCCATACGTCTCAAAAATTGTACGATCTGTTTCTTCTATAGATTTGAAGACGCTAAAATCTCGCCCCTGTGTTCGTTGTGCACCTAATGCATTGGCATACTTTGTGGCTAAAATATAGTCGGTACTGTTTTTAAGAAGCCCATAACCTAATCCGCCAGCGAATGAATCACCGCAACCCGTGGTGTCAACAACGTGATCGACCGGAACGGACTTCACCATTTCATGATGATGTTGGCCATCTTTTTTATAGTAGACCGCGCCACCTTTGGCATCGAGCGTTACAATCAATGATTTTACCCCGTGGTTTAGGGCATGTTCCGCAAAGGGCTTAAGGTGTTCTGTATTGTTATCATGAAGGTCTACTAAATGGTCAGGGTGGTACTCCTTTTCGAACCAACAACATTTCGATTCTTCCAAGTTCATTTTAAGCACATCGATATAGGGTAGCCATTGGTCGCGATCGATCCAGAACTTTATCAAGCGGTCACCGGTCATGGTTACCGTATTTGTTGGACCATGTGCGTCAAAGATGATGGTAGCCTCACTTTTCTCTTTTATGTATTTTAGGGTTTCAAGGGGTACCTCATAATCGGTTATGGGTACACAAACAAAAACATTGCAATGCAGTATATCTTTAATATCGTTAGGTACTATGGGGTTCATAAAGCCAGTTTGCTTCTCTAATCTCTTATTCTGATCCAAAAACTTTAAACTGATAACATCGCCTTGATCTTGGTCTGACGTAACATGGTCTACATTAATATTACTGTATTCCGATAATATGTGTTTAATGGCTTTTTCGTCTTTTTTACGAACATGAGAGACCAAATAAACAGTACCCTCATTTCCCAAAAGTTTTGATAGGCCAATTGCCGTATGCGTTGCGCACCCATATTTTTCAATGACTTCACCACGATGCGTGGTAATATGATCTCTAGGTATCGGGCCTAGTACGGCTACATTATATTTGGTCATAGTTTAAAATCAGTGTTAAAGAAACTTAGTGGTACGTAATAAGGGATTATAAGGTACAATTATTTTTCAACTCAAGTACAAGTAATGAATATTTGTAAGGGAGTCCCATTTATTTGTAAAACGCTTTTTAGCTAAGATTTCTAAAACTTTGTCGAACCAAAATGCTTTCGAATTAAAATAAAAGACAATGTATATAAATTGAAAAATACATAAAATTACCTTCCTTTCAAAAACTGTACCCTATAACTAAATTCTATGTAATTTAATAGGATAACTCTTGCCCGAAGCCCATTGGGGTATATATAGGTTTTCGTCATTATCTACGAAAACGTCGTGCGGGTTTCTAAAGGTCGTACCATCATATTCTGGAGGTGTAAGTATGCCGTTAGGGTATTGAGGTGCACTACCACCAGGAAGTGAAATAATGGTATTGTTTTTATCGAGCACTGCCAACATGCCATCATATTTGTCCCAAGTTTTGGTCACGATAACGGCGAAATAAAGATTGTCGCCATGAATAACAGGTCTACATATTGAACAGCCCGGCAATGAAATGGTTTCAAGGTGTTTTCCATCTAAAGTGAAACGTTTAAATTCTTGGCTGGCCCTAGAAGTTATCAATAATGTTGGGTTAGTGGCATCTCGCGTATCTAAAGTTATACCATGACAGCAATTGAATTGGTTTTCAGCCTCGCCGCTACCTCCAAAATGTCGAATATATTCTCCTTTTGCACTGTACTGAATGATGAAATTTTTACCGTATCCATCAGCTACATAAATATCTCCGTTAGGCATAATAGCGGTTTCGGTCGGAAGAAATTGATCATCACTGTCATATCCATCAACTTCTTTCGGTCGTTCAAGCGTCATGATAACCTGACCTTTTAAAGTTGTTTTTGTAACCTTATGCGTTTCGGGGTCGGTAATAAAAAGAAACTGATCGTTTCCCTCGCCTGTAATAGTAAGTCCGTGAGCCCCCGGAAATTCAGTACCCCATGAATCTAGGACCTTTCCTGAAGTGTTATAAATAAGTACATTATTGTTATCGGCCCCTGTAGTGGTCATAAATATACGTCCTTTACTGTCCATCGCCATTTCATGGCAATCATTGATGGGTATTTTGGCTGGGTCTTGCACTCCCCATTCCTTATCTACCCTATATTTAAAATCTCCGTGTCCGACAATATCGTTCATATGCTTATTAGAATGTGTTATGCCGAAAGTATAGCTAGGGGCAATTATTCCTGCCCCTGCAATTAAACCGGACTTTATAATAAAATTTCTTCTGGTGTTTTTTTTGTCTTTCATGGTACTAGGTTAGCTGAGGTTAAACCATTTATTTCTACTTAAATATAAAGCATAGCGGATTAATTATCTTTATCGAGGTATCATTAATGCTAAATTTACATTTTTTATGATTAAGTCCATATCTTTTATTGGTGGGTTATGGAAGGTGAGGAAACAATAAAGACATGCAATACCTCGTAAATTCTATGATGCCATGGTTAAAGAGTTCAAAATATCAACAGTACCGCCTTTTTTGAATCCAAAATTAGTTTTACCTTAGCAGCCGTTTTAGGGTTATTAGCTCAGTTGGTTTAGAGCGCTGCCTTGACAGGGCAGAGGTCACTGGTTCGAATCCAGTATGACCCACATCGTATCAAAGTTTACTTGTTCCCCCGTCACTTCAGGGCATTCTTCATCAATTCTTAAATACATATGTCTGCATATTGATAGCGTTCATTTTGCTTATCAAACTTATTTTAACACGTAATTCTTTTAAATGCTCGGTTGCAATAATCTATGTGATTGACATTTATCATACACCTTCTTTGCTAGTAGCTTATTTTTGCAGTGTTTAATAAAAATTGTAAGGCCCTGACCACAATCATTTACTACTTTTGAACGTTAAGGTTTACGGGAGTTTATCGACAAACGGAACTCTTTTTTTGAAGCGGTACTATGCTGAACAAAAGCATTAAATTTTTAATAGATAATAAATTGGTGGCATTTTTGATTATGCTACTGTTTTTGTCGTGGGGCACGGTACATAGTCCTTTTGCTACTGGTTTGAAAATACTGCCCCACTATCCTGTTTTGGTCGATGCGATTCCTGATATCGGTGAAAATCAACAAATTATTTTCACGAAGTGGGATGGACAATCTCCTCAAGATGTCGAAGATCAAATCACCTATCCGCTTACATCCAATTTATTGGGGGTGCCCGGGGTAAGTACCATTCGTAGTTCATCGATGTTCGGATTTTCAAGTATCTATGTGATATTTGAGGATAACGTAGATTTTTATTGGGCAAGAACCCGGTTGCTTGAAAAGATCAATTCATTACCTAACAATCTTTTACCCGAAAATGTAAAGCCTTCTTTGGGCCCTGATGCCACTGCCCTAGGTCAAATATTCTGGTATACTTTGGAAGGAAGGGACGAGAATGGAAACGTGACCGGCGGTTGGGATCTTCATGATATAAGAAGTGTTCAAGATTTCTATGTTAAAAATGCCTTGGCAGGGGCCAATGGGGTGGCCGAGGTGGCCTCTATTGGCGGTTTTATTAAAGAATACCAAGTTGATGTTGACCCCGAGCTAATGAAGCAGTATTCGGTTACTTTGGCCCAAGTCGTCAATGCAATCAAAGAAAGCAATAAAGATGTCGGCGCTAAAACACTTGAAATTAATCAGACCGAGTATTTTGTGCGTGGCTTGGGCTATGTAAATAGCATTTCAGATATAGAAGATGCTCAAGTTCGAACAGATAAATTCACTCCCATTCGCATAAAAGATGTCGCCAATGTCACCTTAGGGCCTGGAGAACGTAGAGGCATTCTCGACAAAGAAGGTGCTGAAGTGGTAGGTGGGGTAGTGGTTGCTAGGTATGGGGCAAACCCAATGACAACCATTGAGAATGTTCGAAAAAAAATAGATGAAATTGCCAGTGCCCTGCCGAATAAAGTTCTAAAGGATGGTCGAAAATCGCAACTGACCATTGTACCGTTTTATGATCGAACTGAATTGGTTCAAGAAACACTGGGTACTTTGGGCAATGCCCTTACTTTTGAGATTTTAATTACCATTTTGGTGGTCATTGTAATGCTGCTAAATTTAAGGGTCTCCATTCTTATTTCTAGTTTGTTGCCCGTTGCGGTTTTGATGGTATTCATTGCGATGAAATACTTTAATGTTGATGCCAATATTGTGGCCCTATCCGGTATTGCCATTGCCGTGGGTACCATGGTAGATATGGGCATTATACTCACTGAAAATATTGTTCGCCACTTAAACTTGAATCCTGCACATAAGAACATTGATGAAATTGTTTATGAAGCTACAACAGAAGTATCAGGCGCTATTTTAACAGCGGGACTCACGACGATTATAAGCTTTATCCCCGTTTTTACCTTAACTGGTGCCGAAGGCAAGCTCTTTGCCCCTTTGGCCTTTACCAAGACCGCGGCGCTATCGGCATCAATGCTCATTGCCCTGTTCTTGTTGCCTGCATTCGCGGCCCAATTGTTCAGAAAACGTTCCTTGAATAAAGTTCAAAGGTTGATTACAGCTGCTCTTTTAGTAGCATTTGGTGTTGGACTATTGTATTATGGATTATGGGTAGGGCTTGTACTTATAGGGTTTGGGGCGATACTTATTTTGCTTAAGATGGATCTTGTTTCCAGAACCCTATCGGATAAGCTTCGACTTATCTGGAGTATTATTTCTATTGTCTTTTTATTGGGATACTATTGGCGCCCCTTTGGTTTAGGATACAATCTCTTGATTAATATTCTTTTCGTGGCTTTTATCTGTGCGGCGGTTTTAGCGATTATTCATTATTTCCAAAAATACTATGAAACCATATTAATGTGGGCCTTGGACAATAAGGTGAAGTTTCTTGGTATTCCCTCAATCTTATTGGTTTTCGGTGTTCTCATTATGGTGAACTCTGGTAAAGAGTTCATGCCGTCATTGGATGAAGGTTCATTTTTGCTAATGCCGACCTCAATGCCGCATGCTGGCGTGAGCGAAAATCAGCGCGTACTCAAACAGTTGGATATGGCTGTGGCCAGTCTTCCGGAGGTAGTCACCGTAGTAGGTAAGGCCGGTAGGGTAGAATCAGCTCTGGATCCCGCCCCAATGGCTATGTATGAGAACTTGATCTTGTACAAACCCGAGTATATTCTTGATCAAGATGGTATCCCCTTATCCTTTAAAGTCAATGAAAAAGGTCTTTTTGAAACCACTTCGGGTAACTTTGTCGCTTCTGGCAGTGGCGCTGAAATAGATGAACTCATCCCTGACACGCACGGGGAGTTTTATAGAAATTGGAGGAATGAAATTAAGAACAAAGATGATATTTGGGATGCCATTGTCGATGTAACGAGGCTTCCTGGTGTTACTTCGGCACCAAGATTACAACCCATAGAAACCCGACTCGTGATGCTTCAAACGGGTATGCGAGCGCCAATGGGTATTAAGGTTAAAGGGCAAAATCTAGAAGAAATTGAAGCCTTTGGACTTAAACTCGAAACAGTCTTGAAACAAGTGAAGGGCGTGAAGAAAGATGCGGTTTTTGCTGATCGAATTGTAGGTAAGCCTTATTTGCTTATGGATATTGATAGAGCTAAAATTTCGCGTTACGGACTTTCTATTTCAAAAGTGCAAGAAACCCTTGAAGTTGCCGTTGGGGGCAAAATAGTTTCTCAGACCATTGAAGGTAGGGAAAGGTATAGTATTAGGGTTCGTTACCCAAGGGAACTTAGGGGTACACCAGAAGACCTTCAGAATATTTATATGGACGTAACTGAAGGGGGCGCGGTCCCTATTTCAGATTTTGTTTCCATTCGTTACGAACAGGGGCCGCAGAATATTAAAAGTGAAGATGGTTTTCTAATAGGCTATGTGCTTTTTGATAAGGAAGAAGGTTTTGCCGAAGTCGATGTGGTTCAAAATGCGCAAAAAACCATAGCCTTAAAAATAGCGGATAAAGAACTGGAAGTGCCAAACAGAATCAGTTATGAGTTTTCAGGCACCTATAAGAACCAACTGCATGCCGAGAAAACATTGGCATTGATCGTGCCATTGGTCTTGCTTGCCATTTTTTTGATCTTGTACTTTCAGTTTCGTTCGGTTTCCATCGCATTTATGGTTTTCTCAGGGGTCGCGGTTGCTTTTTCTGGTGGCTTTATTTTACTATGGTTGTATGGTCAACCGTGGTTTATGAATATAGGGTTGGGCGATGTTAATATTCGTGAATTGTTCAATATACATACGGTTAATCTCAGTGTTGCCGTTTGGGTCGGTTTTATCGCTTTGTTCGGTATTGCCACCGACGACGGCGTTGTAATGGCCACCTATTTAAAACAGTCTTTTGAGAAGAACGACCCCAGTGATGTAAAAGCCATACGTGCCTCGGTCCTGGACGCTGGCCAAAAACGTATTCGGCCTTGTCTTATGACCACGGCAACAACACTTTTGGCCTTATTGCCTATTTTGACCTCAACGGGCCGTGGAAGCGATATAATGATTCCTATGGCGATACCTAGCTTTGGCGGAATGTTGGTCGCATTGATTTCTTTGTTTATTGTACCCGTATTGTTTAGTTGGAGAAAAGAGGCTAAATTGAGATATATGCAGCATGATAAAAAGGTAGCATTATGATTAAAAAATATGTAACATATGTTGGGATTCTACTTGCCGGACTTATACTAGGGTATTTGATTTTCGGCAATAACACCAAAGTGGAACAACACCAAGATCATACAGAACAGCTTGCCGAAATTCAATATACCTGTTCCATGCATCCACAGGTTTTAAAGAATGAAGAAGGTAAATGTCCGCTGTGCGGTATGGATCTGGTAAAGACTTCAGGGAGTACTAGCGGGGCGAATCGGTTTGAAATGACCGAAAATGCCATGGCCCTGGCCAACATAGAAACCACTACTGTTGGCATGGGAAGTTTTGAGAATAAGACTTTAGTATTGTCGGGTACCATTACTTCTAATGATAAGACCAAGGCCGTACAGACCACAATTTTCGATGGTAGAATTGAAAAATTGACGGTGAACTTCGTTGGGGAATACGTTAAAAAAGGGCAGCAGATAGGTGTAATTTATGCTCCCGAGATGTACGCTGCCCAAGACAAAATGTTGACATCGGCCTCTTATAAAGATTCTCATGAAAAACTTTGGGCCGCTGCACGAAATACCTTGGGTTTATGGAAAATGACCGACGCCCAGATCAATGAGGTGCTAAAAACTGGGAAGCCGATGGAGAATTTCCCATTGATAGCCGATGTTTCCGGCACGGTTACCGAGATTATTGCGGCTGAAGGAAAATTCTATAAACAGGGCGACCCACTTTTTAAAGTGTCGAACTTATATACCGTATGGGCGGTATTTGATGCTTATGAGAATCAACTGCCTTTATTGAGTGTTGGCCAGAATATCACAATCACTTCTAGGTCGTTTGAAGGTAAAACAATTGATGCAAAAATTTCTTTTATAGAACCTATTGTAGATAATAGCAAACGAACCGTATCGGTAAGGGTAACCTTGAACAATCAACAACAATTATTGAGACCCGGTATGTTCGTACAGGGGGCGGTTGCTATCGATGGGGTCGACGAGGTGTTAACGGTACCAAAATCAGCGGTGCTATGGACAGGTAAACGATCGTTGGTCTACCTTAAACCTGATCCTAAAAGACCCGTTTTTGAAATGGCAGAAGTTACCCTTGGTAAAGTGATAGGGGACTCGTATATGATTGTAGACGGACTTACCCCGGGTGATGAGGTAGTTGTTAACGGTACTTTTACGGTAGATGCAGCGGCACAATTACAAGGTAAAAAATCGATGATGGCCGCCGATAATGAAAAAGGTGGACACACGATGGATGGGCATGACGCATCATTAAACTTTCAAGGAAATTTTCAAGAAGAATTCTCGAAGCTAATTTCAGATTATATAGCCCTTAAAGATGCCCTCGTTGCTACCGATGCAAAACAAACGACAACCAAAGCCAATACGCTACTAAAAAAGGTGAAGCAGATAGATTTTGATATGCAGAACGAAAAGATTCAAATGCGAATGCGTAACATACTAAAGGAAGTAGAGTCGATTGCTTTGGCCAATACTATTGAGAAGCAACGTGATCAATTTAAATCCTTGTCTGAAAATATGATTGCGATTGCATCGAACTTTAAAGGCCTGGCTCAACCCATATATGTGCAGCACTGCCCTATGGCCGATAATAACAAAGGCGCCAATTGGCTAAGTCTTGAAGACAAGGTGCTCAATCCTTATTTTGGGGATAAAATGCTGACTTGTGGTAGTGTTACGCAAACCATCGAATAACCTAAATGTATTCTAAAATACGCTCTAAAGCCATTCCCCTTGAGCCTTTGATCAAAATGCTCGATGGGTTCAATTTGCGTTCTTTTAAAAAGGTGGCAAGAGCATCGAACGTTTCAAACTTTTGAAAGTTTGT
>JBATIN010000600.1:0-6454 GCA_049667765.1 Flavobacteriaceae bacterium | reverse complement strand
GTTATGGGCCGTGCAACGCAGGGGGTCAAGCTGATCAACATTAAAGGCAACGACTCTATAGCGGCCGTGGCCAAGGTAATGAAAGATGAGGATGAATTAGATGGAACCGACGTGCTTGATATTGAGGTAGATACCGAAGATGGCACGGCTATTGATGAAGGGAATAGCGAAGAATAAAAATAATCTTTAACTACTAATATTTAATTGAACAGAAATGAAAACTAAAATTTTTATACTTGCGGCCATGTCATTTGCAACGGTCGGATTTGCCCAGAAAGATGAAATAAAGGCTGCGGAAAAGGCATTGAAAGGCGGAGATGCCATGGCAGCGAAAACTGCTCTTGAAGGGGCGGCAGGTGCAATTTCGGGTGCCGATGAAAAAATGCAAGCCCAATATTACTTTTTGCGAGGAAAAGCTTATGCCGATCTTGCAAAAAATGGGGACAATGCTGCGTTTCAGGAAGCCGCTACTTCTTTTGAAAAGGTTATAGAGATCGAGGCAAAAGGCAAATCCAAGTACACCGATGAAACCAAGCAGCACAAGGCAGCATTGACTGCTGATCTGGTAAACTCAGCAGTAAAAGACAACGGAGAGCAAAAATTCAAGGAAGCTGCCGAAAAATTGTATACCAGTTTTAGATTAAGTCCTGCGGATACAGTTTACCTATATTACGCGGCAAGCAGTGCCGTAAATGGAGGTCATTATGATCAAGCCTTGGAGTATTACAACGAGCTTAAAGACTTGGGTTACGATGGTAGCGGTACCGTATTTAAGGCTACCAATGTAGAAACTGGTGAAGTTGAGGAAATGGATAAAGTACAGCGGGAATTGATGGTAAAGTCAGGTACCTATAAAGATCCTATCGATGAGAAAACTCCCTCTAAAAAATCTGAAATCATCAAAAATATCGCATTGATCTATTCAGAAACAGGTCAAGACGAGAAAGCGATTGCAGCGTATGATGAGGCTAGGGCAGATGACCCAAAGGATATCAACCTTATCATCAACCAAGCAAATCTTTACTATACCAAAGGAGATTTGGATAAATTCAAAAGCTTGATGGCCGAGGCAACTTCATTGGCCCCGGACAACCCAGATCTGCACTATAACATTGGTGTGATTAGTATGGAACAAGGGAATGTTGAAGATGCAAGAGCATCATACAGAAAGGCTTTGGAAATAAAGCCAGACTATTCCAATGCCCAGTTAAATCTTTCAACTACCTACATTAATGAAGGTAATGCTATGATAGACGAAATGAACGCATTGACAAATTCCAAGAAAGACATTGCCAAATACGAAGAATTGAAGGCCAAGAAAGATGACTTATTTCGGCAAGGTGCCCAAGTTTTGGAGGATGCTTTAACTGCAACCCCTGATAGCAAGAGCATTATGGAACAGCTTAAAAATATTTATGGAGCTATGGGCGATAATGAGAACTTCATGCGTATGAAGAAGTTAATGGGCGAATAACCCAAACTAGATATTTATAGTTAATCCTCTTTGGCTTTAGTCAAGGAGGATTTTTTTATAGCACTTTTTTTATAACTCGCAAAGAGTGGGTATAACTACCAATTTCGGTATTGAAAATTCCCGTGTGGTCCAATCGGTCGATTCGAACCTTTTCGTGGGCATGAATGATGTAGTTGTTCTCCATAATAAGGCCCACGTGATCGATTACCCCATCGTTATTGTCAAAAAAGGCCAAGTCACCAGCCTCACTTTCTTCAATAAAACTTAGGGCAATGCCCTGTGTAGCTTGTTCGCGCGCCGTTCGTAACAATGGGTAGCCATTTATTTTATAGACCATTTGTGTAAAACCAGCATTATCAATACCAAAGGGACTGCGGCCTCCTGACAGATATGGTCCGTTCAGGTAAAATAAGGCCGTTTCGATGAGGTGTTCGCGGTCATGCACCATCTGATTTATATTTCCATCGAATGAGTGTTTTAAGAACGAACAGGGTTCAATGCTAGAGCCCATGAGCAAGGGAACCAGGGTATGCTGACTTGTTTCTACGAAAGAAACGAGGTCGGCAGCACATTTTTGCAGTTCCATTGCCTCAATGTCATTATATTCATTTTCTGAAATAAGCGCTATTTGGCCTTTGCTCACCCAGCCTTCGTATCGATCTAGTGCCATTCTGATCTTGCTCCACGATTTCCGTTGATCAATAATTTTAAAATGCTCCCCATAGAGTAGTTGAGATACCATTTCTGAAGAATGGTCGGGAAGCATTCTGATTGGTGCGAGACTTAAAGGACAAATACCGTACTGCATAGGAGAAATCTACAAAGAATGATTAAAGCCTTTCGATAACTATTGCGGATGCTCCTCCGCCACCATTGCAGATAGCTGCAGCCCCTATTTTTCCATTATTTTGCTCTAAAACCCCTAATAAGGTCACGATAATTCTAGCCCCTGAACAGCCTAGTGGATGTCCTAATGAAACAGCTCCACCGTTCACATTTACATGCTGATCTTTAAGACCTAGCAATTTCATATTTGCTAGACCCACCACTGAAAAGGCCTCGTTAAACTCAAAAAAATCAACTTCATCGATTGTAATGCCGGCCTTTGACAAGGCTTTAGGCAAGGCCTTTGCCGGTGCGGTGGTGAACCATTTTGGTTCTTGTGCGGCATCGGCGTAACTCATAATTCTAGCGATAGGTTTTAGGTTTAATTCTTTTGCTTTGGTCGCACTCATTAAAACCAGTGCCGCTGCACCATCGTTAATGGTAGAAGCATTGGCAGCTGTTACCGTGCCGTCTTTGGTAAAGGCAGGCCTTAACGACGGAATTTTATCGATGCTAACATTCTTATATTCTTCGTCCTCATTCACTATAATGGGTTCACCTCTGCGTTGAGGTACCGTGACAGGCACAACTTCATTATTGAATTTACCTGCTTTCCAGGCCGCTTCCGATCGTTTATACGATTGAACGGCAAAGGCATCTTGGTCTTCACGGCTAAAGCTATGCTCCACAGCACAGGCATCGGCACATACGCCCATTGCATTTTGATCATAGACATCGACCAGGCCATCTTTCTGCAACCCGTCAATAAGGGTTGAAGGGCCGAACTTTACTCCGGTCCGTAAATATAGATAATGGGGAATTAGGCTCATATTCTCCATACCACCGGCGACCACTATTGAGTTATCACCTAGTGCAATAGACTGGGCCCCTTGCATAACTGCTTTCATACCAGAAGCGCAGACTTTATTGATTGTAGTACATGGTACGGTATCCGGAAGACCTGCAAAGATAGCTGCCTGCCGTGCCGGTGCTTGGCCGGTGCCGGCCTGAACCACATTGCCCATTAGTACTTCGTCTACGGTGGCATAATCGAGTCCTATTTTATCAAGAGCCCCTTTTATGGCGATAGCTCCTAAATTAGGTGCCGGTATTGAGGATAATGCGCCCAAAAAACTACCAATTGGCGTTCTTACGGCAGATACTATAACCACTTCGTTCATTACCTAAAGTTTTAAGTTGTTGCGAAATTAATAAATTGAAGCCACATGTGTCAGTATTAGCGCTTTTTCTCACTTGTTTTTGCTTAAACCTGTGATTTGAATCTGTCTTGGCCCCCAAGGTTCGTTTTACGTTTATATTTTCTATTTTTGAATTTAGATATTTCTTACATGCGTACCTTTTTGGAAAAGCTATTTAGAAACCAATCCCGTATTTACAAATACCTTTTGTACTTGGTTACGGTGGGCTGCATTGTATTTTTCTTTCCCAAGGGAGGAAAATTTAAATATGAATTTCAAAAAGGAAAACCTTGGCAGTACGAAAACCTTTATGCACCTTTTGATTTTTCTATAAAAAAGACAGCAGAAGAGCTTTCAAAAGAAAAACAGAATGCGATCGACCAGCGTCAAAACTATTATCGCTACGATACTACGATTGTTGATGAAGTAGATGCCCTGTTCGCTACCAAATTTTCCGATGTTTTTACTAAAGATGCTTACAATGAGGCGCAACGTGGCACATTGCGTACCGTTGGCATTGAAATATTGGATCAGCTTTATAAAAATGGCATTTTAAAAAGGCCTGAAGCTGCTAATTCATTGGAACAAATTTTCTTGGTCAAGAACAATGAGGTCAGTACCATTCCATATAAAGAATTTTATTTGGTCAACGATGTTCAAAATGTGATTCAGCGTACATTGAGTGAACGAGCACTCTTAGGGTTTAAAGATGCATACGCTAAATTATTCTTTAACCTTGTACAGCCGAATGTCTTTTATGATAGGGACCTTTCAGAAAAAGCTTTGGAGGAAGTGCTTTCTAGAATATCGGGCACCAGGGGGTCTGTGGATCAAGGTAAACTGATTATAGCCAAAGGCGAAGTCGTAGAAGCTGACAATTACAAAATTTTACAATCGCTTAAGGCTGAATTCGAATCAGAACTTTGGACAGCCCATAATTATTATTACATCATTGCAGGCTATGCCGTTTTGGTAGCATTGGTACTTATTATGCTATTGCTTTTTTTAAAAAAATATAGACGGCCCATATTTAACAGTAATACCAAGGTCACCTTCATTTTTTTCAATGTTTTATTGATGGTGTTTGTCACCACATTGGTGGTCAAATATAACGAGGCCTATGTGTTTGCCGTACCATTATGTATTTTGCCTTTGGTGCTCAAAACCTTTTTCGATGCCCGACTTGGCTTGTTCGTTCATGTACTTACCGTTTTAATTCTGGGTTTTGTGGTACCTAATAGCTTTGAATATATTTTTCTTCAGATTATTGCCGGGATCGTTACCATATTGACCGTTTCAGAACTATATAAAAGAGCGAATCTTTTTATTTCAGTAGGTCAAATTACCTTGATATACATCATAGGTTACCTCGCTTTTCACATTATTCATGAAGGAAATTTAAGTAACATTGTATGGTTTACTTTGGGCCTGTTTTTCCTAAATGGTATGATTACGTTATTTGCCCAACCACTTATCTATGTTTTTGAAAAAATATTCGGACTGGTTTCCGATGTGTCCTTGCTGGAGCTTTCCGATACCAATTCAAAATTGTTAAAAGAACTTTCGAACAAGGCACCGGGTACTTTCCATCATTCCTTACAGGTAGCAAATCTTGCCGAGGCCGCTGCCAACGAAGTAGGGGCTAATGCTATGTTGGTTAGGGTTGGGGCGTTATATCATGACATTGGCAAGATGAACAAGCCTACCTATTTTACCGAGAATCAAATAACAAATGTAAACCCCCATAATGATCTTAGTGCCGAAGAAAGTGCGACAATAATTATTGCCCACGTAATTGAGGGTATTGAAATTGCAAGAAAAAACAAACTACCAGATAGGGTAATCGATTTTATTAGATCACACCATGGTACTACACTGGTATACTATTTTTTTAAAAAAGGGCAGGAACAAAATGCACAAGTTGATGAATCAAATTTCAAATACCCAGGTCCTATTCCTTTTTCGAAAGAGACGGCAATTTTGATGATGGCAGATTCTGTAGAGGCGGCATCAAAAAGCCTTAAGAACCCAACCTTTTTAATGCTGGATGAATTTGTAGATAAAATCATTGCCGGTCAAATGACCGCGAATCAATATTTGAATGCCGACATTACCTTTAAAGAAATCGAGGCCATTAAAAAAGTCTTCAAACAAAAGCTAACTAACATCTATCATTTAAGAGTAGAATACCCTGAATAAACCTTTGTTTTTTTTGAGGTAAAAAAAGTAATTAAATTCTTGTTTTATAGCACTAGAAAAATGTACATTTGCAACCGCTTTAGGGCGAAGTTCATAATAATTACTAGGAGAGGTGCCTGAGTGGCCGAAAGGAACGGTTTGCTAAATCGTCGTACCCCAAAAGGGTACCCAGGGTTCGAATCCCTGTCTCTCCGCTAGAGTCTGCGAGAGAGTGCAGAATCGAAATATTTTTGATAACCATTTCGGGGTGCAGCCCTTCGACAGGCTCAGAATAAACTCCACCCGGTTATCGCGTCCCGACAAGGGTCGGGATGGTCGCTTAAAGTTCTTAACATATTGAATTGACAGGATAAAGTCCTGCATAACATACACCATTCGGGGTGTAGCGTAGCCCGGTTATCGCGCCTGCTTTGGGAGCAGGAGGTCGCAGGTTCGAATCCTGCCACCCCGACCTGAAAATCAGAGGTTTATGAATTAATTTTTATAGACCTCTTTTTTATTTGCACTCAATTTGCACTCAAATTTTGGCTTTATATGGTCTTATATGGATTGATATATAAATGCAACTTAATGTTTTATATTTATATCCATTTTATGGAATAAGTAGCTGATAAGCAATTAACATTACTGTAAATTGGCGTAAGTTAGTTTGATTATTAATCAGGGAGTTCCAGTTTCAAGTCCTAGTAGGACAACGATAAAAGCCCTTGATTACGATTAAATCAAAGGCTTTTTGTATTTTGGGGTACAACATAGG
>JBATIN010000599.1:0-5053 GCA_049667765.1 Flavobacteriaceae bacterium | reverse complement strand
CTCCTTGCTTGTCGATTAGTTCATGCATCAGATACGCCGAACAACCGCCCGGTACATCTTCATCGATAATTAATAACCTATTGGTTTTTTGAATGCTTTTTAAGGTATCATGGTTGATATCAAAAGGCAATAAAGTTTGTGCATCAATAATTTCGGCCTCTATACCCAGCTCTCTCAATTGTTTGGCCGCTTTAACCACGATACGTAACGTGGACCCGTATGAGAGTAAGGTAATATCAGACCCCTCTACAATTTTTTCAACGACACCTATGGGCGTACAAAAACTACCTAAGTTATTGGGACGGAATTCTTTGAGACGATACCCATTTAAACTTTCGATGACAATTGCAGGTTCATCACTTTTTAAAAGGGTATTGTAAAAGCCTGCCGCTTGGGTCATGTTACGCGGAGCGAGAATGTAAATTCCCCGTAATAAATGAATTAAACCACCCATTTGCGAGCCCGAATGCCAAATACCTTCTAGCCTATGCCCTCTAGTTCTTATAATCAATGGTGCTTTTTGCCTGCCATTGGTTCTATATCTTAAGGTCGCCAAATCATCTGTTAAAGGGGCCATGGCATAGAAGATATAATCTAAATACTGTATTTCTGCAATAGGCCGTAATCCTCGCATGGCTAGCCCAATTCCTTGGCCAATAATGGTTGATTCGCGTATACCCGTATCGGCGACCCTTGATTTGCCATATTTGCTTTGCAGACCTTCAAGGCCTTGATTAACATCGCCAATGGCACCACTATCTTCACCGAATACCATAAGTTCTGGGTACTTGGCAAAAAGCCGATCAAAATTATCCCGTAAAATTACCCTACCATCCACCTTTTCAGGATTGGTGTCATAGGTAGGTTCAATGGCTTTTACTTTGGTTGCATTGTCGTCATCTTCACTATATAAATGTGCACTGAATTTAGGCTGTACATTTTTTAAAAAACCATTTAACCACTGCTTTAAGGCATTTTTTTCATCAGTTTCTTCACCTAATAGATACCTTAATGTTATGCGGGCAATTTTTGCCAAGTCTTTTTTTAAGGGTTCCTCAGTGGCGATAAGGTCATTCTTTAAACTTGTAATAAAACTTTTATTAGGGCTGCTATTCACTACCGACTCCAAAAGCTTTACCAATTCTCTTTTATGATATAAATGCAGTTCAAGAAATTCGGACCAGGCTTCCTTTTTGGCCATTCGCACTTGTTTGGATACTTTTTTCTCTAATTCGGTTAACTCATCGTTAGAAGAAATTCCCGTTTCTATGATCCACTCCCTAAATCGTTTATTACAGTCGTTTTCACGTTCCCATTCAAGACGGGCATCGGACTTGTAACGTTCATGTGAACCTGATGTAGAATGACCTTGTGGCTGGGTGAGTTCATATACATGAATGATTACCGGTACGTGCTCATCTCGGGCAATATCGGCCGCATTTTCATACACATGCATTAAGGCGGTATAGTCCCAGCCTTTAACTTTTAATATCTCATAGCCTTTGTCCTCGTCATCTCTTTGAAATCCAGAGAGTATTTTTGAGATATCTTCCTTGGTTGTATGATACTTGGCGGGTACGGAAATACCGTATTCATCATCCCAAATGCTTACCACCATGGGTACTTGTAGCACGCCACCAGCATTGATAGTTTCAAGAAAAAGCCCTTCACTTGTACTTGCATTTCCAATGGTGCCCCATGCAATTTCATTTCCCTTATCGGAAAATTTAGTGGCGTCGATACCTTTGACCTCCCTATAAACTTTTGAAGCCTGTGCCAAACCCAATAGGCGAGGCATTTGACCGGCCGTACACGAAATATCGGCACTACTATTTTTCTGTTTCGTTAAATTTTTCCAACTACCATCGTCGTTAAGGCTATTAGTCAAAAAGTGACCGCCCATTTGTCTTCCGGCACTCATAGGTTCTTTCTCCATATCAGTGGTTGCGTACAATCCGTGGAAAAAATTCTTGGCAGTCAATAGACCCAAGGCCATCATGAAGGTTTGATCTCGATAATAACCGCTTCTAAAATCTCCATTTCTGAACGATCGGGCCATAGCCAGTTGGGGTAGTTCTTTACCATCGCCAAAGATGCCAAATTTCGCTTTTCCGGTAAGCACTTCTTTTCTTCCTAGCAAACTACAGGTTCTACTAATGACAGCTATTTCGTAGTCATTCAGAATCTGTGCCCGAAAGTCTTCAAACGATATATCATTACTAGTTTTGGAAGAGATGTCCATTTATAGGGTATAGAATTTTTACAAAAGTACCGATTCGCTAAGTTTATAACAACCGTTATTAATTATAAAATATTGTATAATTGTTAAGAATATAACTAATCTGTTGATTTTTTCATATTAACCAATCATCTATTTACACTTGTTTTATGAATATGTCAACATAATCAAAACCACTTTCGAGTGAACAAGCCAGTTAGTGTTTTAATATCGACCGTTACGATAAATCGTATTTTCTCAGCGTAGTTAGGCTGGGAAACTTCCCAACCATTGTTGGAATACATAGGAAGATACAATTCAAAATAATCGGTCACTAAATTAAGCCGAACACCTGAGTCATACACAAATTTACCATTTTTCCCTTTATTTTTAACGTAGCCCGCATCACCATATACTTCAATCCATCGCCAAAGATTGACGCTCGTATTTACGGTACTAAGCAAATCATTTGAAAACCGGTACTGTTCATCCAAAAATGATTTAAATCCGCCTTCGGCAATGATAATTTGTTGACTATAAATACCCGAATCTTCAGAACGGCCCAAATACCCATAGTCGAAGAGATAATCAGTAGGACGGTCCAAGGCAAAGCTGAAAAAATTACCTTCGGTTCTGTTGCTGATAAATTTACCAGCATAAAACCGTAAATTGAATTGTCGGTTACTTTCGAAAAGTTTTCTGTATTCGAATTCAAAAACTAGTTTAGAAAACTTGTTTGCTAGCTGAAAGTCGACCAGCCAAGACTTATAGTCGAGTATATGATTGTCAACATTCGAATATCGTGCATTGAACACACTATAATCAGGGCTTTCAGGTGCCTTACCCGCTGCCTTCAGGCTTTCATCAAGATTACGGAATATGTTAATATACCTAAACGAAAGCATCTGCCGCTTGTTCGAAAGTAAATCTTCCGGTCTCCAGCCAAAGCTTAGTGATGGAGTAAAGGTTGAATATCTAGAATTTATATCAAAATGGGAAGTAGAACCTCTTAGTCCATAGTTGGCAACATAAAGCCCTGTTTTACTTAAATACTTTCTATAGGTAAGCTTTCCATAACCAACAAAAGTTTTTTCCCTGAATGAATATGACGGGGCAATATCAAATACCAAGGGCTTTTCAAGAAAGGTCTTATTATAAAGTCGCATCCCTGGGGTCCAGCCATCATATATGTTGAAGTTTAGTACCGGTACATAGAAAATTTGATTGAAATAAGGGTTTTCAGAATCTCTAAAAAAAGTGAATTTCAATTTCCTATTACTTGAGAAGAATCCACCTAATGATTTCCAATTGTCGCGTTGATTGAATTCAGGAATTTTTTGGTCATAATTCAACACTAATCGGTCTTCATCATTTCTTGGTATCGTGAATATTTTCTCCGTATCGATATCCGCAAACCAGTATTTGGAGACCACGGTATCGTTTTTTATTCCGAACAATGAAATGGGAACTTTAGTACCTTCTTTATTTTTTAGCGTTACTAAAAGTGAATCCTTTAATTTTTTCACCTTTTTGATCTTAAAATCGATTTTTCTATCCGTAGATACATAATTGCTAAAAAACCAATCGATATCATCGTTACTTGACCTTTTAATAATGGACTCGAAGTCGTGAACTTTGACACGGCTTAACTTATAGAATTCAAAGAAAGTCTTGATACCTTCATCTATTTTTTCTTTGCCTATATAACTCGCCAAGTACGACAACCCTAATCCCGCTTTATATCTATTGGCTATTTTTTGATTGAACCACAACAAAGAATCCCTTGAAATGGTCAATGGTTGGTCAATGTTTTTCCTCGCCATTAACATATACAAGGTGGGGTACTGCTCATTGAACTCCATTTTGGCAATATTGAAACCCCGAATACCCCAAATATTGGAAAGTTTACCCATTAACTTTTGATGCGGATAAAATTGTTCAACATAGGCAATCATCAAATAATTGGCAATGGCATCGGTTACCCATTGCTCTTTTCTTGGGTCAAGGTAAATGGTCTCATCAAGAATGTTGATGAGCGCCGTCTTCAAGAATTTCATTTCAAATTGAAAACGTTCATCATAAGGTCGAATAAAGGAAGGCAATTGATTAAGCCCATACAGCGGATTTTTATTATAGTCGATCTGACTGACCAAAAGCTGTTCATGGGGAAACGTACCTAAGTTTTCGGTCATAAATTTTGCCACCCTATTTATAGAAATGTCTTTGGAAATCAAATCGTATCTAGGAGAATTAATATCAGTAATTACCGTCATATAAGGGGTAACGTGGGTGGTGAATTCTTGCACAGGCTCAAGAATAATTTCGCAGCTCTTTTGTTTAATCCCACTAAGTTGTGCCACTTGGTCATTCGATATACTTGTATTGGAAAGCACCCTGAAATTCGATACCATAAAGAGTCCTTTGGGGTAGGTGAGATTTATGGTCGTGGTGGTAATATCGGTATAAAGATCCTCTAGGTTTTTATTGGAATACAAATGCCATTCGCCGTCAAAGACAGCAGGGGTGAGATACCAGTCTTTTAAATAGTATGCATTTTTGGTACTATATCCGTAGGGAGTGAACTTATTTGGTGGCAGTTTTACAGTATAGGTAATAAATAATTTGGCCGATTCGTTCGGTGGTAAAGGTTTGTTTAAAACCACTTCGATTATATCCTTTCCATCTAGCCTATTCAATTTTAAGCCACGGTATTCAGCATCGACTGCACTCGTAATATTGGTGCGGCCACGTTCCGAATCCTTAGCCAAGTGAAGGCTTTTTTTGAATTCTTCCGCAAATCGTTCTGCCAATCCGGTGTTTTTGTCCGAATAGGCA
>JBATIN010000598.1:0-2115 GCA_049667765.1 Flavobacteriaceae bacterium | reverse complement strand
AATACAAACCCCAAAGTATTGAGGACCGCGTTCGGGTATTGGGATGCCGATGCCACTAGTTTTTCACTTAGGATAATTGATAAGGAACAAATTAATCCAGGGGCTTTTGATCTTGCGACAGTTGTTCAAAACCGGTTTCCTGGGGTTAGGGTGCGACGTGACATTGACCCGCAAGAAATCGTTATTCTTCTAAGATCACCAGGAAGTCTAAATTTGGCTCCCGCAGGGTATGATATTGATGGTCTTTTGACAGACAGGTTCCCCGCACATATCGACCCACAGAACATAGAGCGTATTGGAATAGTTTCCTCGCTTAATGGACTTATAAGATACGGTACGTTCGGTGCAGGGGGTATTATTGTAATCAATACAAAGGCGGCCAGCTATCAAGTAAGGGACGAGAACGGGGAGATCTTAGATAGGGCCCGAAGTCAGGATAATAAATATTTTGGCGATGCCGTGGGCAATCAGGGTATTTCTAATTCTCCCAAATATATTCAAGAATTATATTCCACTAGTGATGAAGCCGAAGCACTAAAAATATATGAGGCTAATGCTTCAAAATATGCCGGTTCTTACTTCTACTTTTTAGATGCCTTTAATTACTTTAACACACAGTGGAAGAATCGTGAAGTGGCCGACAGGATCATTCAAGACCACTGGCAACTCTTCGAGAACAACCCGGTGGCCTTAAAATCGCTGGCCTATAGTTATCAGGCCGAAGGCGCATTTGAGAAGGCCAACGAGATTTACAAAGAGGTTTTTATTCAACGCCCGCACTATGCCCAGTCATACCTTGACTTGGCCAATAGTTATCGTGAGGTTGGTCAGAACCAAAAAGCCGCAGCGATTTATGCACGATTTGGTTATTTATTGGACGAGGCGTTCATAAACGACGAGAAAAAAGACTTTGCCAAGATCATAGACCGAGAGATGAACAACCTCATAGCCCTAAAAGGCCAAGACCTATTGTCCAAACGCGATCTTAAGCAACTCGCCATGGAAGAAGATTTCATGGGCACCCGAATGGTCTTCGAATGGGCCGATAGCGAGGCGGAGTTCGAGCTACAGTTCGTGAACCCCCAGAACCGTTATTTCAATTGGAACCACAGTATGCGCGACGACCCAGAACGTATAGAGGACGAAAAATCGGTAGGCTATGCCACTACGGAGTATTTAATTGATGACGCTTTACAGGGCACTTGGCAGGTGAACCTGAAGTACCTGGGCAACAAAAGCCTGACCCCGACCTATCTGAAGGCGAGCATTTACTACAATTATGGCAGTGCCTCACAACGTAAAGAAACCAAAGTGTTTAAACTGAGCTTGTTGAATGTGAACCAACAGTTGTTCAGTATTTCAAATAATGGTTCAGTGGCGGCCAGATAATTGGTAGCCTTACAGATTTTATAAACTCATTCTTGGCATTTGTAATTTGCTAAGAATGAGTTTTCGTTCAGTGTTATCTCAATAACACCACAAACAACCTCCTAATCATGGAAATTTAGTATTCTGGAATATGGCTATAAAAAAGTTACTATATTTAAGAGAAGCATGATAAAGTCGACCCTATGAAAAAATCGCTTGTGGCATTGTTTTTTATTATGAACGTAGTAACACTATGTTCTCAAGTAACGGAAAATGTCGTCTCAGGCAAAGTCACTTCAGATGGAAACCCCTTGCCCAACGTTTCGGTACGAATAGAAAATTCGAATAAAGGGGCCAAAACGGACGAGGAGGGGAACTTCAGCATACCCGCGAATTTGAAAGATGTATTGGTTTTTTCCCATATCGGGATGCAATCCTTGAAATTGGAGGTTATTGAAGAATTGCACGATATAACGATTGAACTTGTACCCGAGGATGAAAAACTGGACGAGGTAGTCGTTAAAAAACGAAAACGCCTGACCCAAAAAGAACGGTTGGCAGATTACCCGACGAACAAAAGCCTTATAAAAACATCATCAGGGATCATTGATAAAGACATCTCGTCGTATTCAATGAGAATTGTCGATGGTAGTAGTTTAATTCCAGCAGGTACCGATTTTCTGTATTCTTTGCAAAATTTTATCCCGCTGATGCGGGTGGTCCGGTATAATTCAGAAGGTGCCTATG
>JBATIN010000597.1:0-8547 GCA_049667765.1 Flavobacteriaceae bacterium | reverse complement strand
ATAAGTGGTCAAGTGCTGTGGATTTTCTTGAATTAAGGCAAAAAAGTCCCTTTTTAGTACGTTTATGAGCAGTTTTTTGTCCATTTCGGGTATAATTCGGTTGATTTTGAAATCCTTTCCCTGAAATTCAAAATCAAAAAGTGTATTGCCCATTTCGGTAGTAATAGCTATTGTATGGTGTTGCTCGCCAAGTTTTTTAATAATCAATAATCCACCAAAAGTTTTTCCAAGGGCATCAATTTTTGATTTGTAAACATAATCTTTGGCAGGATTGGAAAAATAGGGATTCAGCAGTCCGATTTCATGGGATGCATTCGCTTTATAGCCTTCCATTTTTGGATAGGAAGCGCAGCCCATGCATACGATTAGGCAAAGGCTACTGAGCAAAATCCGCATCGGAAAGGGCTTGATTCGTTTTTCGGTTGTGAAAAACGATATGGGTAAAATCGTCTGAAGGTTCGATCATTTTCACTTCGGTAACTTCGCCATTTTTAGAAAAGGTGAGGTGAAATACCTTGATAAAATCTGCAAATTTTTCATCTTTTAGAGCAAAATGCACCAAACTCTTTTCGCCAATTTTATAATAGTCGATCGTGAACTGTGCATCATCGAACAGGTCGCCACGAATACTGGCGGTAATCAATTGGTTGAGCTGGGTAAAAAGCTTGTTGCCCCCGAGATCCATATTGCTTTTATTGCCATCATCATTGATATACAGGGTCTTGTTCTTGAAAATGATACTGTAGGCGAAGGGCTTCACGTATTGCCATTTTACCAGGTCGGGGGACTTAAAAGCAAGTTTGCCTTTGGACTCAATGTCGTTGTCTAGAAAGTCGAGATGCTTGTATTGGGTAAAATCGCTGACAATAGTGGTGGTGGTTTCGGCTTGCTTTTTCACTAGAATTTTAAGCGCTTGGGCCTCTTCGGAAGTCATTTTGGTTTGTGAGAAAAGAGAAACAATTCCCAAAAAAAAGAAAACAAGGCCAAGCAGCCTTGCTTTTGATAGTTCAGTCCTTATAATTTGGTTCAACTCACGCATATGCTTCTAGTTCCAACAATCGCTCAACTGTGACCGATTTCAAGTTTTTCTCATGCAAAAATACCAATAACCGTTCCAAAACGGCTACGGATTTTTCGCTGGTGTCGTGCAAAAGTATAATATCGCCTTTGGTCAGTTGGCCGCTGATACGTTTAAACACCTGCGCTTCGGATCTTACGGTAGTGTCTAAAGATCGCACGTTCCAGCCAATGGAACTTAGTTTTAAGCGCCGTACGGCTTTTTCAATAGAAGGGTTGGTGACTCCGAACGCGGGCCGGTACAGCTTCATTTGTAACCCAGTTAAATCTGCTACCACCGATTTAGATTTTTCTAGTTCGGCCATTACTTTTTTCAAATTGAAAAACCCGAATGATTTGGAATGTGAGTAGGTATGGTTCCCAATGGAATGCCCCTCTACAAGCAGTTTTCTTACTAGGTCAGGATGTTTTTCTATGTTTTCTCCGATGCAGAAAAAGGTCGCTTTGGCCTCGTATTTTTTTAAAAGTGCTAAAATTTGGGGGGTAAAGTTGGCATCCGGGCCATCGTCAAACGTGATCGATACCCAATTTTGAGTTGTTTTTTTATTTGAATTCAGCGAAGTGAGATGATAATTCCAGCGAATGAAAAACGACCCGAAAAGCGTTATCAAAAACCAGGTAATTAGTAGTATTAGGTAGGAATACCAAGGCACGTTGGCGAAAAAATTCAGAATAATCAATCCGAATAACAATACAAAAGCAATGGGATTGATTACCCTTCGCTTCAACATTTTTGCAAAAGCGTGAGGCTATGGTTTTCCCCTCTATATTGATTATAGATCAAGATGGTCTTTGGTGCGCTCGCTGGTATCGAATTCAAACGAACAGCCGCAGGAATGGACTGATGTTTTAAAATTTTATTGGCCAACCAAAATCCAAAACCGGATGCGGTATCAAATTCTCCGGAAAGATGTTTAAAATAGACTTGGGGCGTTTGTTTAAAAATACCATTGGTCAGTGAATTATAGTATCCGTCGAATTCAATGTCACCGTTATTGCCTAAAATGACTACATCAATGGCCTCGGGAGCCAAGTTGTTGTCCGCTAAAAATGAAACGACCTTTTCGGTAATATGATCTTCCTGAAGGGTGTTGTAGTTCTTTAAATCTAGAAGTCTTGAATAACAAGAAGGTTGTTTTTCATTGGAAAGCACGAAAAAATGTGACCCTTCCGAAAAAATGGCTCCTTTAGTGCCCGATTTTAGTACGGACATGGTCTCGACCGCTTCTTGTTTAATATGGCCGATCAATCGATGGGTGTCTACATGATGGTCTACAAGTTCATCGACTCCACCGACCAAGATATGTTTCGCTTCATTCAGTTCTAATTGCATTTTAGCGTCGAGCAATGCCGATTCAAACGAAATGGCCGAATGTACATAGGTGAAATTATGACCCGTACAACCCATACCCAAAGCAATTTGACCTGCTACGGTATTGTGTGATGATTGTATAAAACGAGTGGGAGTTAAAAACTGTTCGTTATTATTGATAATATCGCTTACAAATTTTTCTGAATCGCCGATACATCCTAATCCCGTGCCAACGATAATGGCGTCAACTTCGTTTTCTTCAAGGGCAGCCTCCACCATAGCGGTTTTGGCGCTTACCGTGCTCATCTTTATGCCTTTTGCCATTCTGCGTGCGGCAGCTGGAGGAATATAAGCTTTATAATCAGGCTCTATAACACTCAAAACGATTTCGGTATAACTCACAACTTCTTCTAGAAAAAGACCATTGTCAAACGTTTTCTGTGCAGAAACCGACCCAATGCTATTGATGTACACCGTTTTTTTCATGCCTCTTTGGAAAATATAAGCGTTGAGCAATTGCCCCCGAAACCAAAAGAGTTGGATAGCACATTGCGTAACGGTTTCTGGGTCACTTCGGTGATTGGCGACAACTCGAATTCTTTCATCCGATGTTTAAAGTTCAGGTTCGGGAACATGATGTTGTTTTGCAGGGCCAGAACCGAATATACGGCCTCAACACTACCTGCTGCGGCCAAAGTATGGCCAGTAAAGGCCTTTGTTGAACTAAATTCGGGCACTTTAGTGTTGAACAAACGGATCAGCGCACGTCCTTCAGATAGATCGTTGTTCGGAGTTGCCGTACCATGCGCATTCACGTAATCGATAGCTGAAGGCTGCATTTCGGCTACGCTTAGCGCTTTTTCCATCGCCAAGACGGCTCCATCGCCATGGTCTGAAGATGCGGTTTGGTGATAGGCATCGTTCGCGTTGCCGTAGCCTTTCACATAGGCCAATACCTTTTTATTTTCTTTGGCGACCAGTTCATCCGATTCTAGCACAAGATAGGCTGCGGCTTCCCCTAAATTCAAACCCTTTCGCTGATCATCAAAAGGGGCGTTATAGGTATCCGACAAAATAAGGAGGGTCTTAAAACCGTTGATGGTGAACTTCGAAAGACAATCTGTGCCGCCTACAATGACCCTTTCCAATTGTCCGCTTTTAATCATTCGGGCGCCCAGCATTATAGCGTTGGCCGATGAGGAACAGGCCGTGCTGATGGTGGTTACAAAACTCTCTTCTATGCCAAGATGCTTGGCTATTTTTTTGGTGGAATCGCCGGCATGCAGCCCCGTAATATGCTGGCGCACTTCAGGATGGTCGAAATAATCGTAAAAATAATGCTCCGATTTGTCCATGCCGCCTACGGTAGTGCCAGATATAAGCCCGGTTTTGGCATCGTTGATCGAAGTAATGCCGGCATGTTCAACGGCTTCTTGGGCCGCAATACAACCTATGAGCACGGTACGTGACACCTCATTTTCTGCAAGACCAAGTCTTTTTTCTAAAACGGCATTGGTGTCGGGTATTTCCCCCACCATAATCTCGTCACGGTGAATCGTGTCGATCTGGGAGATTTTTGAGATGCCTATTTTTTTGGTAATAAGGGATTGGTAATTTTCCGCTACATTGTTGCCAATGGCAGAAATGATTCCCATTCCCGTAATAGCTACTCCTTTGCTCATAATTGAATTTGTACGGAAACTAGAAAGAACCGTAGTGTGTTATCTGCTGCGATGTTCGGCGATATAGCCGGCCATAGTTTCTACCGATTCAAAAATCTTTTTCCCTTCTTTTGGGTCGGCAAGCTTAATTCCGTAGTCTTTGTCGAGCATAACGATCAGTTCGAGCGCATCAATTGAATCAAGGCCCAAACCTTCACCAAAAAGGGGGTCTTTATCCGCTATTTCATCTACAGAGACATCTTCTAAGTTAAGTTGCTCTATAATTTTCTCCTTCAATTCTGTTTTTAAATCGCTCATTGGGTCAAATATAATCTGGTTATTTCCTTTTCATTATGGAGGTGTTCTCCGGTTGTTGAAACGAGGTATAAAAAAGCTTCGTAATGGGCGTCGTCATAATCGACCCATCCACAAAGCACCTCGTCGGCTTTTTTTGTGCTCAATAAACTCTCGGCGTATTCGCTAAGATAGTTTGCATTGAACGCCTCAAAGATAAAAAAACTATTTTCAGAATGTAGTTTGTGCCGTATGCTAATTTCCCCTATGCAAATATTGGGCAAGGTATAGACAAATACAGCCGGACTAGGGTAATAGTTATTCTTGTCGGCAATAGAACTTTGATACCTGCGGTCGGTGTCTAAACTTGAGGCCCGGTTAGAAAGAACAAGAGCGATATTTTTTTCTTTTTTTGAAGGATTTTTTTGGTGAAGAAGCACATCGGCAGCCATAAAAGCAAGTTTACTCAAATTATCCATTTTGAAAAATTTGGAATAATCGGTCTTAAAATGCTGATAACCGGCTTTTATAAAATCAGGAAATTCGGGTGATGCATTTTCAAAAACAACCGTACCATTAAGCGTGATGCTACCTTTTTTAATATGGCAATAGTGCTTTATGTGGTACGTTGTGTTCAATGAATAGTGAGATTGATAGCTTCTAGTTTTGGCCCTTTGTATTTTTTTGACAAACGAACATGGTATGAAATTCGCCTACCTGTATATCTTCTTTCAAGGTGAGTCCGGCTTCTTGTACCAGCGCTTCAAATTCGGTCGCCTTATACATTTTACTATTGCCGTTCGCCATCGTCGTAAAGTAAAGCGAGGTCGCCTCTAAAGTGAATTTTGCATTATCGAACTTCTGCCGATCGGTAAATGTTTCAATTATGATCAACTCGGCGGTATCGTCCATCGATTGTACACAAGTCTTTAGAATTTTAAGAATTTCCTGTTTTGAAAAACAATCTAAAAACTGGCTCATCCAAATGGTATCGGCCCCTTCATGTATCTGTGGGTTATCTGATAACCAATCGATTTCTTGCCCAATAATCCTTTTGTCAAGACCTTTTGCTTTGGCATTGGCCAGTGCTTTTGCCAATTGCCCCGGGAGGTCGAATATCTTTACCTGCACATCTGGATTATAATCACAACAGAGCATGGCAAATTTTCCGGTATTGCCGCCAATGTCGAATAGTGTTTTTGGCTTCTTGCGAAAAACCAATGCTAAGGCCTCGCCGAAAATTTCATCGGAATAAAAATGATCGAAGGCGAACCAAGATTCCTGTATTTTTTTGGGCAACTGTGAAAGTCCTTCGTAAACCGTTGGCCAAGGGCCCAATTCTTTCAACCCAGCGGGCTTGCCGGTCTTTATGGCTTCATGTAAATGGTAAAGCCCTTGATAACAGACATCTTGTGTAAAATTAAGATTTGCCTCGGTCATCTTGTTGAAATTCAAAAAGTAACCGATTTTGGTTAGCTCGTAGGCACCGTTTTCTTTTTGGTACACAATATTTGCGCTTTCGGCGATTTCAAGCAAGACCCCAAGGCCGTATTCGCTAATATCAAGTGCTTCAGAAAGCACTTGAAGCGTCACATTTTGCTTGTTATCGTTTTCAAATAGGTAGTCGAAAACCCCGAGTTTTTTTAAGGATACGGTGGTTTGGAATACAAAAGGGGCAAAAGCGATTTTTTGCGCTTCTTCCAACGCTTCAATAGCTTTTATTCTTTTTTTTGACATGCTTGGTCTTAATTCTTTCAGCGGGCTAATTTAGGCAATGTGAATCAATTAGGAAACCTGAAAGTTAGTGATTCGTTATGTCGCGTCTAATATTGTGGAGGGGGTAGTTTGTGAATTTTCTTCTTTTCGGTTTTGTCACATTTGAAGCAATAAACTATTAAAAGGGCTTGGCGACGATTAATGCTACCAATCGGTTAAAGGATAACAGTCAAACCGATTTGTTGAGGTATTCGTTATTACGAGCTTTTTATTTTTCGAAACACCGCCGCAGTATTCGAACCTCCGAACCCCGACGCGGTTTTCAAAAATACACTCAAGGGTTTTTTTGTGGTTTCCTGAATGATGTTCAAAGGTGCCGAAACTCCCATTTCTTGGAAGCCTTTTGACGCAAAGAGGGTATTACGCTGTAATGAATGCATCCCGATGATGGTTTCTAAAAGTCCCGATGCCCCCAAAGTGTGTCCAAAATAACTTTTAAGGCTATTCAAGGGAATGTCGCCCATACCGGCCCTATTAAAGGCTATGGCCTCCATTTCATCATTGAACATGGTTGCCGTACCGTGGGCCGAAATATAATCGATTTCATCTGGAGAAATATGGGCTTCAGTTAAAGCGGAAACGATGCTGCGGTACAAGCCCTCTCCGGTGCGGGAAGGGCCTGAAATATGATTGGCGTCGTTACAGGATGCTTCGCCTAATATTTCAACCGATTCCTCAACACATAAACGTAAATCATTGCTGACCAAAACGCTGGCTGCCACTTCGCCAATATTTATCCCTGTTCGGGTTTTGCAATAGGGGCGGCAAGGTGCATCGCTCAGGGCCTGAAATGAATTAAACCCAGAAATAATGAATTCTGTGACTAGGTCTCCGGCTACCACAAAAATATGTTCGAAGGTTTTTTGCTGTATCATTCGCTTGGCCACCGAAAGCGCTAATACTCCCGAAACACAGGCATTTGATATGACTATGGGTTCGGTCTTGAAATTGAAATGCGTTTTAATTTGGTCGCCCAACGAAGCAAGATATGCCCGTTCTTCTGAAAATGGATTGCCATTTTCAAGCACATCGATATTGCCTTTTGTGGTGGAAATTATGAGTCCCACTCGGTCGGTCAGTTCCAATGCTGAGGATGTTATGATGTCATCGAGCGACACCAGTAACATTTTTTCTAAACGGGTATGGGGTGTTCTGGCTTCTAAGGCACCATATGCCTTCTCTAAAAGGGCCTCATCTATGGTTGAGCAATAAAAAGGGCGATCTAAAAGCCGGGGATTGTCTACCAACTGCAACCCTGAGATTTCTTTGGCGAGTTGATCGACGACCGTTTTGCTATGGAACCCTAAGCTTGAAATAATGTTGTTATGTGAAAGATAAGTGCTAGTCATTTAATAGGCCTACTTTTTTCTTCCAGTCCATAAAAAACGCAGGAAAGACCAAAGAAAGGTCTCCGCCCAATTCAACAAAGACTTGTACGGTTTCCCCGGTACATACGACAGCTCCTTCAGGGTTAAGGATTTCGTACCTGAAAATCATCTTTGCCGCTGGAGAATCGATAAAGGTAGTGTTGATCTTGGCAACATCACCGTAGCGCAAAGGCAGTTTGTGTTGGCATTTTGAGGAAACAATCGGGGTCGAGAAATTATTCGCTTTCTGATCTAGGTAAGAAATACCATGATGACGCCCAAAGGCTTCTCGCCCATCTTCAAAAAATTGTATGTAATTGCCATGCCAGACAATGCCCAAAGGGTCACATTCGGCAAAGCGCACTCTTATTTCACTTATAAAGCTTATTTCGTTTAAGGTCTTAGACTGCATTCTTTCGCTCATTATACACTATTGATACTAGCGTAGTTACTAGAAAGAACAAAAATAATAAAGCGATTTCGGGTAATAGTTCTTTAAGCGAAGCATTTCTTAAGAAAACATCATAAAAAGCGTTCAAACCCCAGTTCATAGGCGATACGTTCGAAAGGGCTTGCATAAATTTCGGCATGGCGAATACGGGTACCCACACCCCGCCCAATGCCGCTAAGATCACCACGAATATGGCGCCAAAGGGGGCAGATTGTTCTTGGGTCTTGGCAATGGTGCCTATTAAAAGCCCTAGGCCTACCGCTGCCAAGCCAGCGAAAAAGGCAACTAAAAATAAAAGGGGCAATTGGTTGCCGACCTCCAATTGAGGCAGGCCTAGTAGTGGAAATAAAAATATCCCTACCAAAAGCATAAGCCCAAATTGCACGAGTGCCACACTTAAAAATACCACGGTTTTTCCACCTAACACCGTGGCATAAGAAACAGGATTGGTACGCAATCGTACAAAGGTGCCTTGATTTTTTTCCTTGACCATGTTTATGGAAAGCGGTAAAATGATAAAGAAGATGGCAAAGAGCGTCCAAGCAGGAATATTATGCTGGGTTGCATTGGGAATAATTGCTTTATCGATGTCGCCGGGCACTATTTCGG
>JBATIN010000596.1:0-6360 GCA_049667765.1 Flavobacteriaceae bacterium | reverse complement strand
CTATTATATAGATACCACATGGCTGACAACGGGCATAAGCGGCCAAGCCCTGATTCTTTTCTTTGGAGGATTGTTTTTGCTCTATAAAAGCACATCTGAAATTCATGAAAAAGTTGAATTACCTGAGCATGACAAAGATGAATTGGACGCAAAAAAGATTACCAGCTTTTCAAACGCGATCGTTCAAATAGTCTTGATCGACTTTATTTTTTCCATAGATTCAATTCTTACTGCGGTAGGTATGACCAATGGTATTGGAAACAACCCAATGGATGCCTTGATCTTAATGATTATTGCCGTGGTCATTTCGATAATTATTATGATGATTTTTGCCAATCCCATAAGGGTTTTCATCAACAATCACCCTTCCATGCAGCTGTTGGCCCTATCATTTTTGATTCTTATCGGTTTTATGCTTATTGCCGAGGCGGCCCATCTGAGCCATACCAAAATCTTTGGTCAAGAAATCGGTGCCATTCCCAAAGGCTATCTCTATTTCACCATCGCCTTTTCACTTTTAATTGAATTTTTGAACATGAAATTGCGAAAAAAAGTTGATGTTCAGCAAAATCAAAAGGTTTCTTGAACAAAACTTATTCTATATATTCAAGATTTCTGTTCATTATCAACCAGTTCAATACTGTCGTTTTCCAATAAACTAAGTTCAAGATAGGCGACGGCCAAAAAATTTCCGCGAACTTGGGCAAATGCTATAGTACAAAAGTGTTTAAATACGAGACCCGACATATCGAACATTTGTTTGAATGTGCAACGAATATAGCCACCCCTTACTCGGAGGCATGAAAAAAGTTTAATAGATGGCCGCTAAAAAAAAGACGAATTATAGGGAATGGACGAAAAGACCCCTACCGCCAATGCAGGAACTCCTTACTTTTGTCGATTTCGTTGCAGGCTTGCCCCATGGCGACGAAAAGGCAAAAAGGATGACGAAAAAATAAAAATGCTTATCACAACCATCGACAAACGAATTCCCAATTTCAATTGGCAAGTTTGTTCGAATATTCTTGACCGGGATATTCAAAATAGCCTGCAAGACGAAAACGACTTTGAAAAGCGACGTGTATTGGCGTAGATGGTCAATCCACTTCGAGTCCGATATAGTTCATTGTAGCAGGTACGTACTGTAAATAACCCAGATTATAATTTGTGGCAATGGCATGATATTGGTGGATGCCATGTAAAAAGAATACCTTCCGAGCAAACGTGTTTTTAGACCATCACTTGAACTCGTTGGTCGACGATATAATCAACTACCAAAAATACGCTACCGAAACCTTAAACGATTTTGAAGTTGTAATCAATATATGGCAAAAAAGTAAACTGGGGGTATACTATTAATTCGGCCGTTCAAAAACCATTTCAGGATTCAGCTTTTTTTGTTGCTCAAACAAGCGTTGCTGTTGTTTCACGGTCATTGTACTGCCATCATGACTCCAACCCGGAGGACCGAAGATGTACATGAATTTATGCCAAAGTTTGGGCGATTTTTTTACATCCTTCCAAATATCCTTGTATTCATGCGTCAAAATCTCGATTGGATTATGGTTTTTCGGCGGATGGATAACCCCATATTTTACATCGATATGATCATCCAACTCTTTCCAAGTGCCAAAAATTTTATCGAAAAAATTAAGGAAGCCACCGTGGTTCTTATCTAAATACTCCACATTTTGGGCGTGGTGCACCTGATGCATGGTATGGGTATTAAAAATTTTTTCGATGAACCCCATTTTTGGCACATACACAGAATGCAACTGAAACTGCCACAAGGCTTCGATACCCAAACAGACCATAACAACCTCAGGTGGAAAACCGACCGCAGGAAGCCACATATAGAACAAAGGTTTGTAGAGAATCGTGAACCAACCGTTTCGCACAGCCGTTCCTAAGTTGAAATTATCGGAAGAATGATGCACTATGTGCGCAGCCCACAACACGCGTATTTCATGATTAGCCCTATGAAACCAATAATAGGTAAAATCATCGGCTAATTGACAAAGCAAAAACACCCACCAAGCGTATCCTAAAGATTTATAACCCAATAAGTTAGTTCGTATACCTTCAACTTCTGGATTAAAAAATTCAAAGGTGGCCTTAAACAATACTATGGCAAAAACTACCTTGAAAAGAGGCCCTATTATGGCCGATCCAACACCCATAAATCCACTTGCGAACAAATCTTTCCATTCATATAAGTCGTCGTCGCCATGGGTTTTGCTATAGGTTAGTTCCAATAAGATAAATGCAATAAAACAAGGTACACCGTATACCAGAGGGTTGGTAAAGTCCATTAACTCAATTTTCGATAAAGATAATACTATTCGTTTCCATTCTACATTCCGCCCCTGTTTTAACTACAAATTGTTAACAAATGAAGGCCTTATTATTTAGACCCAGCATCTTTTATGCTTTTTAAAAGGCGATTCTGCTCTTCCAACAATTTCTCCATTTTAGACAAGAGTTCAATATTCTTAGGCGTTTCCACCTTTTCGTTTTCGGGATCCTCGGCTTCTGTACGAAATCGGTTCATGCCCTTTATCACCAAAAATATGGTGAATGCCACGATGAGAAAATCGAGCAAGACGTTTACAAGATCACCATAACCAATGGCAATTTCCTCAACACCGTCAGAGGCATGCCTCAATATATATTTGTAGTTTTCAAGGTTTATTCCCCCAGTAATCAATGATAAGGGCGGCATAATTACTTTTTTCACCAAACTATTGACTACAGCGTTGAACGAAGCCCCAATAATAATACCGATGGCCATGTCGACCATATTCCCTTTGATCGCAAAATTCTTAAATTCTTGAAAAAAACCTTTCATGTGTTTAGAACAGGTTTATTTGTCCATCTTCATCCACTTCCCCATCGTTTACATCATCCTTAGATTTCCCTTGGTTGGCATTCTTGCTATCTTTTGTCGGGTCGGAAGAAACATTTACCTCATCTACGACCTCCATCTCCTCGGGCGCCAAGGGTTCAGGCGGTTCATAAGGCAAAGGATCCATTACGTTGATTTCCAATACCTTTTCTTTGGTAAGTTGATTGCCCATGGCGGTGATTCCTTTGATGGCGATAAAATCTTCAAGGTCTATTTCTAGATTCTCTTTTCGGTCTTGCCCACGCCTCTTGCCAAAAACCACCTCAGCTTGTGGGCGATAGTCGGTAAAGAACGCCTCCAGGTACGATTTAGGATGATCCGTTATGACTGTTTCTTCTTTGTCCGCATTTTCAATTAAAAAGCGTTTCACATAGAAAAGTTCTTTTTCACCTTCCCAATATATGGCAGTCAAGGGCTTACTAGGATCCCATTTCTCCAAAACGATCATATCGTCATCAAAACGAAGGGTCAGTTCTGGTATTACCGTTTTTACCATACCCTTTTGGTTGACGATCAACAAACGGTCTTCTTTTGTGAATTCACCTAACAGCTCGCCTCGATCATCTATGTTCAAGCGTTGTACAGTATCATCGAACCATAATTTTCTTGGCTTTAAAGTAGAAAGTCCTTTTTCTTTAAGCTCAATACGTTTTACCGAATATTTGGTGACAACATTCCCTTTTGAAGCTCGGCCCTTAATCAAAACGTCTGCAAAATCAACGTCCCATTTCAACTTTTTAATACTTCCGACTTGACGCAAGTTTATGGTAACCACCTCCGCCTCGCCGTTTGCGTTCGCAGAAAAATAGAGCACCTCGGTGGCCGCTTTACCTGTTCCTAGGTCATAAAGCTTATCTCTGGTAATACTGGTCACCGAAAAACGCTTCACAAAGGTAGGTCCGCCTTTACCATCTTTGTATATTAAATTATAAATGGTACGCTTATCTTTTTTCTTGAACACCGCAACATGTATAATGTTCTTGCCAACGAAGGTTTTGGCGTCAACTTTAGATACCATCATTTGTCCTTCTTTCGTAAACACGATGATATCGTCGATATCGCTACAATCGGTTACATATTCATCACGCTTTAGCGAAGTGCCTACAAAACCCTCTTCTCTATTGACATATAGTTTGGTATTTCGTATCACCACTTTTGTGGCTTCGATATCATCGAACACCCTTATTTCAGACTTACGCTCACGCCCTTTGCCATACTTTTCCTTAAGGTTTTTGAAGTAATCGATGGCATACTCGATCAAATGTGCCAGATGATGTTTTACCTCGGCGATTTTTTGTTCAAGGCTATCTAAGTTCTGTTGGGCCTTGTCCAAATCGAATTTCGAGATTCGTTTGATCCTAATTTCGGTTAAACGCACGATGTCCTCTTCGGTTACAGCGCGCTTTAAGTGTTTTGTAAACGGCTTCAAGCCTTTGTCGATGGCGGCAATAACTCCTTCCCAAGTTTCCTCGTCCTCAATATCGCGATAAATACGATTTTCTATGAAGATACGCTCTAAAGAGGCGGCGTGCCATTGTTCTTCAAGTTCACTGAGTTGCAGCTCAAGCTCTTGTCGCAAAAGATCTACGGTAGCATCGGTTGATCTTTTCAACATTTCAGTCACGCCTATAAACAGCGGCTTATTATCTTCAATAATACAGGCCAATGGAGAAATAGACGACTCACAGGCCGTAAATGCATATAAGGCATCAATGGTTTTATCGGGCGAAATACCAGGAGGTAGGTGCACCAAAATTTCTACTTCTGCCGCGGTATTATCTTCTATTTTTTTAATTTTTATCTTCCCTTTGTCGTTGGCCTTAAGAATAGAATCTATTAAAGAAGAAGTGTTCGTTCCGTAGGGTATCTCATTGATTACCAATGTACTTTTATCCAATTGAGATATACGAGCACGTACACGGATACGTCCGCCTCGCAACCCGTCGTTATAGTTATCGATATCGATAATACCTGCCGTTGGAAAGTCAGGGTACAACTTGAACCGCTGCCCTTTCAAATGTTTTATGGAAGCATCGATGAGCTCTATAAAATTATGAGGGAGTATTTTTGTGGATAAACCTACCGCTATACCTTCGGCCCCTTGCGCCAAAAGCAATGGAAATTTAACCGGAAGGTTCACTGGTTCTTTCTTTCGGCCATCATAGGATGACTGCCATTCGGTAATTTTCGGACTAAATACGACCTCTAATGCAAATTTCGAAAGTCTTGCCTCTATGTATCGAGAAGCCGCAGCTCCATCACCTGTGAGAATGTTGCCCCAGTTCCCCTGCGTATCGATCAACAGTTCTTTTTGACCGATCTGCACCATGGCATCGCCAATACTGGCATCACCATGGGGGTGATATTGCATAGTATGCCCTACAACGTTGGCGACTTTATTGTATCGACCATCATCCAACTCTTTTAACGCGTGCATAATTCGACGCTGTACAGGTTTGAACCCATCTTCAATGGCAGGTACCGCCCGCTCAAGTATTACATACGAGGCATAATCTAAAAACCAATCCTTATACATGCCCGAAACCCTGGTAAGGGCATCGTCTTGGGCGTTTTCGGCCACAGTTTCAGACTCTTTGTGCTCATTGCTTTCTGCGGAAGATTCCTCCTCGCCTATGGGCAAATTACTATTGTCGGCTTCTCCGGCCTCGTCATCGGGCAAATTCAAATCGTCATTTTCTTCCATGCAAAAATGCTCGTAATATTTAGGTCCGCCAACTGACGAACGGGATTATGCGTTATCTTCTTTAATCAGATCGACTTCTACTTTTAGATTTTCTATAATGAATTTCTGGCGATCAGGGGTGTTCTTACCCATATAGAAATTCAACAGCTCTTCTATGGACATTGCCTTGTCCAACATTACAGGCTCTAAACGAATATCATCGCCTATAAAATGTTGAAATTCGTCAGGCGATATTTCCCCCAAGCCCTTAAAGCGTGTTATTTCGGGTTTGCCGCTCAATTTTTCTATGGCATTGCGGCGTTCTTCATCACTATAGCAATAAATTGTTTCTTTCTTATTACGCACCCTGAACAATGGGGTCTGAAGAATATACAAGTGATGGTCTTTGATCAGTTCGGGAAAGAACTGTAAAAAGAAGGTAATCAATAATAGGCGTATGTGCATCCCATCAACATCGGCATCGGTGGCAATTACGATGTTATTGTACCGCAGATCTTCCATCGATTCCTCTATATTCAGAGCAGCCTGCAAAAGATTGAATTCTTCGTTCTCGTAAACGATCTTTTTAGACATTCCATAGGAATTCAAAGGCTTGCCCCGCAAACTGAAAACAGCCTGGGTATTTACATCACGTGACTTGGTAATAGATCCGGAAGCGGAATCCCCTTCGGTGATGAACAAAGTACTATCCAATCGATTTTCTTTCTTCATATCGCCCAAGTGCACTCTACAGTCTCGAAGCTTCTTGTTG
>JBATIN010000595.1:0-11824 GCA_049667765.1 Flavobacteriaceae bacterium | reverse complement strand
AGATAATCTTCGCCATGGGTGATAGTCCCACCCTGATGCCCGGTAAAGGAGAGTAGAACAAAAAACAAAAGAGAAAGCCCTAAAACCGGCAGCTTGTTCAGCCAGGCAATTTGAGTCGTACTTTTTAATCTGAAGTACATGATAAATGAAAAAATCGCCGTTGTGATTCCCGACCATAAATGAAACTTGATCGAATCGAAACTATAGCCTTCGCCCAGGTATTGAAGGTAGCCTGTAGCACATGCGAGAATGGCGCTGATACCTGCCCAATAATAGATCAACGTAATGATGTTATTGTATTGCTTGTTTTTTCGGTCGTGCCATTGAAGTAAAAGGCCCAGAACGATGAATCCGATGGGTAGATGTACGATTAAGGGATGGAGTCTTCCCAAAAGCTGTTTTAGAACGTCCATAAAATATTCAGTTTATTCAATGTTCATTCTTTCTTTTAATGCTTTCATCATATAGATATTCGCTTTCCATTGATCGGCGACCGGTAGCCTTGTATAGGGCAAGGTTGGCATGTAATCTGCGGGGCCGAATTCCGTAGTTATGGTAAAGTTTGGGTCGGTTTCCCATTTTTGACGAATGACGTTTTCCCAAATATCCAAATGCCTTTCAAGGGCTATTTGCCATTCAGGAGCTTCGGGGTCATTCACCTGTGGCCCTTCTGCATGGCCTATTCGAGCATGAATGTGGTTTGAACGATCGATGACTTCCTGCAATTCAGCATCCTGTTTTGGTAGTAAAGATTCATGTACCACCATCCAATGGCTGATATCCAAGGTCAGTTTTAAATCAGGAATAGCTGCGATGTATTTTTGGGTGTCCGGAAGGTTGTAACTGAACCGGCCCCGATGCGTCTCGTGATAAATTGGGATATTGTTTTCTTTGGCAATTTTATTGGCCGCATCAATAAAAGCTTTGTTTTGTTCAAAGGTGAAGAAATCACTGCCCGTATGGCAATTGATGGCCACAGGCCCATATTCGACCAAACTCATTAGACGTTCGGTATAGCTAACCAAACTTGCCTCGAAGGGTAAGGATTTATCAGTTCCGGCCAAAAAAATGACTTTTAAATTGTACTGGTCCAAAGCCCTTTTCAAATCTAACATACTTTGTAATTCTGTTGGAAACCAAACTTCGATACCATCATAGCCTGCTTTTTTAGTACGCTCACAAAAGGCAAACCATGAATCGGTTCTACCCCAATCGGTCTGGAAGAATTGGAGTTGGCCTTGATGTTGGGAATAGGTGGTTAGGGTTGAAAGTAAGATAAGGATTAGAAGTAGTTTTTTTGTCATATTTGGTTTATCATGAATAAAACGTTTTATCCTAAATTTCTTATAAGGTGATGACTTCATCCCTCCGACCCCGTCGTGGGCGTGGCCACCTCCCTTTTCAAAAAAGGGAGGAGCTTTTAATTAATTTATTATTTTGAACCTTGAACAAATCTAGCGCACACTTTTGGGGCTACGCCAATATTTCCTTAATAATTTGTCCCTCCACATCGGTCAGCCTAAAATTACGTCCTTGAAATTCATAGGTAAACTGTTCATGGTCAAAACCTAAAAGATGTAAGATGGTGGCATGCACGTCGTGAACCGAAACACGGCCTTCAATACCGGTAAAACCAATGTCATCTGTTTTGCCATGCGCCACTCCTTTTTTAATGCCTCCCCCGGCCATCCACATAGTAAAGGCATCACCGTGGTGGTCGCGGCCCATATAGGCCATTTTTGTGTTGCCACGGTTTTCTTGCATAGGGGTTCTGCCAAATTCGCCACCCCAAACGATCAGGGTTTCATCTAGTAGACCTCTCTGTTTTAAATCTAATATCAAAGCAGCAATCGGGCGGTCAATTTCACGGCATTTGTTACGGAGCCCTAAATCTATGGACCCTTCACGAGCGTTACCGTGGGTATCCCAGCCCCAGTCAAAAAGCTGTACGAAACGTACGCCGTCTTCCACCAATTTCCTAGCCAATAAACAGTTATTCGCGAACGATTCTTTGCCAGGCTGCACTCCGTACATCTGCTTGATATTTTCAGGTTCACTGTTGATGTTCATCACTTCGGGTACCGCTATCTGCATACGGTAGGCCATTTCATATTGATTGATGCGCGCTAAAATTTCAGGATCTGCATATTTTGCATATTCTTCTTTGTTTATGGAATTGATGGCATCGATGGTGCTTTTTTTCAAATCCCTAGAGAGTCCGTCCGGGTCTTCGAGAAATAAAACCGGATCTCCTTGTGAACGGCATTGAACGCCTTGATAAACAGAAGGTAGAAAACCGCTTCCCCAGACACTTTTACCGGCATCCGGGGTATTTCCGCCCGAGGTCAAGACAACGAAACCTGGCAGGTTTTGATTCTCTGAACCCAATCCGTAGGTAGCCCAAGCACCTATGCTGGGGCGACCCAATCTGGCGCTTCCGGTGTGCATGAACAGTTGCGCGGGACCATGATTGAATTGGTCGGTATTGACTGCTTTTAAAAAAGCAACTTCATCAACTATCTTTTTAAAATGGGGCATGAAATTCGAGACCCAGTTGCCCGATTCGCCTTCTTGTTTAAACTCCGCCTGCGGACCTAAAAGTTTGGGAGTTCCTTTAATAAATGCGAACTTCTTGCCTTCCAACAATGACTGTGGACAATCTTGTCCGCTCAATTTGTGAAGTGCAGGCTTATAATCGAACATCTCCAATTGTGAAGGTGCCCCTGCCATATGCAGATAAATGACCGATTTTACTTTCGGCCCAAAAGGAGGTGCTAATGTCGCTAACGGATTCAAATCCCTTTGTGAAAGGGCTATTTTAGTTTTCTGTTGAGGTGTAATAAGAGGGTCGCAGCTGGCGAAAATGGAGCTTAATGCAAGTCCACCCAAACCTTGGGCACAGTTCTTTATAAAGTGCCGACGTGTTTTAGCCTGAGCTTCCCGAGCAAGCTTTTCTTGAAGCAATCTTTTTATGAGGTCTTCCATTAGGCTTTCGTTAAAAATTCATCCAAATTCATAATGGCATTGGCAACAACGGTCATAGCACTTAATTGTGGAGTCGGGTTTTCATCAAATGATAAAAATTGTTTCGATGCTTCATGGTTTTCAGTAAACTCGTACAAAGTTGTTGTATAGAGTTCTTTTAATATCTCTAGCGTATTCGGTTCAAGTTTTGAAAGGGTTGCACGCTCGTAGGCGGCAGCGATGCTAGCGTCTATATTTTCGGGCACCATGGTATTTTTCGCCAACTGGTATGCCGCTTCTAAAAATACAGGGTCGTTTAGCGTAGCCAATGCTTGTAACGGCGTATTGGTAGGGGTTCGTCTGATCATACAGACTTCTCGGCTTCCCGCATCGAAGGTCAGAAATGAAGGATACGGACTCGTGCGTTTCAAGTAGGTGTAAACGCCACGGCGATAACGGTCTTCGCCTTTGCTTTCTACCCATTGGGCGCTATTGTAAACGGTTTTCCAAACTCCTTCGGGTTGCGGCGGCATAACTCCGGGGCCGTACATTTTAGCGCTTAAAAGTCCTGATACGGCCAAGGCCTGATCCCGTATTTGTTCAGCGGTCAAGCGTTCTCGTGGTCCGCGGGCGTACAATTCATTTTCAGGATCTACTTGGTGCATTTCGGGCGTGCCCTTGGAGCTTTGTCTATAGGTGCCCGACAGAACGATTTCTTTGATGAGGGCCTTCATACTCCATTCTTGCTCGTTCATAAAACGCAAGGCGAGCCAGTCTAAAAGCTGGGGGTGCGAAGGGGGTTCTGATTGTGAACCGATATCTTCAATGGTCGACACAAGTCCGCGCCCATAGATTTGATGCCATACGCGGTTGACCATGGTGCGTGCCGTCAAAGGGTTTTCCTTGCTAACGATCCAATTCGCCAGCCCTAAACGATTTTTTGGCCAATCGGAATTCCAATCATTTAAACTATTGGGTGTGTTAGGCTGAACTGTATCCGTTTTTGTTAAAAAGCTGCCACGATCGAAAACCTGAGTGGTACGCTTCATATACTCCGGGTTTTCGGCCATGATGGGAACGGTTTCCGTAGACGTGTTCAAGGCTTCCATAAAAGCAGAATTCACGCCAGACCAACCAGCTTGGTTTCTGCCGGGCATATCTTCAATAAAACCGATCCAGTATACATTTATAATGTTGACTTCCGGTGCTATCGCATTATTTTGGGTCTCGATATAGAGGTCGGTCTTTTTATCGATTGGTTTAATAGGAAATTGCGAAGTCGTATTCTCTTTTGATTTATTGATGGTAAACTGCGCTAAAATAGGGCCTTGGGCATTGCCCTCGCGAATGGTCATTTGGGTGTTATTGTAATGTGAACGGTAATTAAGGTAGACATAGCTGGCATTATTGGTATAGCCATTTTCAACGATACAGTTTCCATCGTCCCAAAAAACTACTGAAGCGTGATCGTCATAGACACTACTTTTAAATTTGGTAAAAAAATGTGATTTATAGACCGGTTCAGTAAATTGTAGAAAGTTTTTGTAGCTTTTTTGCTGCTTTTCATTGCCATATTTAGCAACCCAATTCAATACTTTATCTACTCCTTTTTGCTGTTCGGGGGTGTAAAATTTAAAAACAGGGGATTCACTGGGTGTATCTTCGTCCCTTGAATTATTGAAAAAAGCCATTAATTGATAGTAGTCTTCATGTTTAAAAGGATCGTATGGATGGCTATGACATTGCACACAACCCATTGTGGTGCTTTGCCAAACTTCAAAGGTTGTGTTGACACGGTCGATTACCGTAGCCACTCGGTACTCTTCGTCATCGGTGCCGCCCTCATCATTGTTCATGGTATTTCTATGAAAAGCCGTTGCAATGAGTTGTTCGGTAGATGGTTGTGGCAAAAGGTCTCCTGCAAGTTGTTGAACGGTAAATTGATCATACGGCAGGTCATCGTTAAAGGCTTTTATAACCCAATCCCTATACTGCCAGATCGAGCGCCCCATGTCTTTTTCATAGCCTTTTGAATCGGCATAACGTGCCAGATCGAGCCACCAAGACGCCCATTTTTCGCCAAATTCGGGCTGTTGCAATAACCTATCGACAAGTGTTTCGTAATTGATAGCGTTGTTATCAAATTGATCAAGTAATTCTTTGGATAGGGGCAGGCCAATAAGGTCGAAGGCAACTCGCCTTGCAATACTATGCTTTTCTGCGGATGGATTTGGAGCTAAACCTTCCCTTTGCAATCGCGTATAAATAAAGTTATCTATATCATTCTTGATAAAATCGGATTGTTCTGCCCCTGCAAACCCAGCTTCTTGGGTTATAACAGGAACCGTAACCTTTTCAGGAAGCGAATAGGCCCAATGTTCGCCCCATTCGGCTCCTTGTTCTATCCAACGCGTCAATAGATCGATTTCTTCTGCGGATAACCTCGGTTTTTCGTACGGCATTCGAAGTTCAGGGTCGTCTTCGTGAAGTCTCCGTATTAGTTCACTGCCCGAAGCATCACCTGGAATGATTGCAGGTTTGCCCGATTCGGTGGTGGCAAAGGCCTCTTCTTCAAAAAGTAGACTAAACCCGCCACTTTTTTTGATTCCGCCATGGCAGGTAATACATTTGTTGTTGAGAATGGGCTTTATTTGGGTGCTGAAATCGACTTTCTCAGAGGAGGTACAATTGCTAAAAAAGACCAATATCATTACAGCCCTTAAAGACCTGCTTATTCTATGAAGAATTTTTTTCATGACGTGATCCAACATAAATAATCGAATTGTACACTTTAAATATAAGAAAATTAAAGAGTAACAATGTGGGCAGCCTTCAAGTATTAACAGGCATTGTGGAAAGCTAATTAACCTTGAAAATATTTTGTTACTTTTTTAACAGTAATTCTATGGTTTGGTTAGCTTCTGTTGGTATAGAAATAATGGTGCCTTCGCTTATTTCAAAAGGAGATGTACAAAGAAATTCGGACTCCCCAAATGGATTTTTCAGTTTTAAAGTTCCACTTTTCATAGATTGAACGGTTACTTTTTGTACGATGCCTTTTTCTAATGTAGAAGAAATAAGGAAGGCCCCTTCAGTTCGTAATCTTTCAAAACTTACGCTTTTCCAATCCATCGGAATCGCCGGAAAAATATGGATTATTCCCGTATGACTTTGGATCAACATTTCTTGAAGCCCTGCTGCGAAGGCAAAATTTCCTTCAAGGGTAAAAGGCCGGTACGTAAAATTAGAATACCCTTTTTCCGATTGGTCTCCATTTACATGAAAACTGTTCGGAAGACAAAAACTTGTCGCAAAAATTTTCAATGCTTCCGCGGCTCCTTTTCCATCGAAAGCCCTGGCTTTTATATTTGCGAGCCAACTGAATGAATATCCGACATATTGTGAAGAGCCTAAACTATCTAATGTGGCTATCGTTTTTTTTATGGTTTGTTTGTTGTTTTCTCCTTTTGAGAAATCAATAATTCCCAAAGGATGATACCCGATTTGATGTGAAAAATGCCGATGCGATTCAGCATATGCCACATCGGGATTTATCATGAGTCCAGTTTCATCGTAGGCCAATTCTGGCCATTCCGACAATTTTGTTTTCCAGCGTACCGCTTCCTCGGTATATCCAAGTTCTGTGGCCAACTCCGCTGCCTTTTCATAAGACCAACGGATCAATGCCAAATCGAAATTGGTGGTTTTACCGAACCATGCTTCCTTATTATTGTTATGGATTTCAGGACTTGAACTTATCGGCAGTTTTCGCTGCCCGTTTTTATCTTTTTGGGAAATGGCCTCCAAAAATATGGCAACGTCTTTGATCCACGGATAGGCTCTTTCTTTCAAAAATTCCTCATCCATAGAATATCGCCAATGCAGGTAAAAGTGATGTCCAAGCCAAGCCGATACCGTGGGACCGAAGGAGTACTGGATCCACCCACCCATGGGTTCTCCAGTGAGGGTAGTCACCCCGGGCACATTCAGGCCTTCGGCTTCGTAATAATCGGAAGTATATTTCTTAAAAGTCTCACGATACTTCCACAACCAATTGATAAAACCTATTTCTTCGTCAAGGTGGTTTGCCGAATAAGCAGGCCAGTAACTGAGTTGGGTATTGAGGTCGTGATGAAAATCACCTTTCCATGGCGGCAGTTTTCCGTTGTCGGCCGTCCAGACCGCTTGCAACGAAATAGGAGGGCCTGAAGCACGTGCAACAGAACCAAATTTATATTGTTCAAGATACCATTGCTTTTCTAAAATGTCATCCGGAATTTCTAGCGAGGATTTCGACCAAAACGCATTCCACCATATCGAGTGTGATTTGAAGGCATCACTTAGTCCTTTTTGTCTATGGGCTTTTACTAAATCCATAGCTCTGTTGGTCTTTTCCCATCCGGGAAATTCAGAGCTAATTCCCCAGCTACCTGTTAAGGAACCGGCTTCGGTAGTATGTTCAACATGCACTTGGTACTTAAAACCACCCCAACCCTCTTGAAGGTAAGTGGTAGACGTATCATTACTTGAGATTTTCCCTTCGGGATAGCCCAGTCTTCGAAGATCTTGGCCGGTAACGGGATTATCGTCAAGACTTTTCCCCGGAGTAGTATAAGCAGGAGGAATCAATTGAAAGTTTAAAGAATCCGGAAGACCTTCAAACTGATACCACCCGACCGGTTTGGCAGCATGTACGAATGCCAATAATCGAGCGCCGTTTTTCCATTTAATTTCACAAACGGCATTTTTGATGTACAAGTGAACTGAATCAACTTCCCCTAAAGCAGCAACGTCGAATTCCAGTGCTGCTCCGGGTATTTTCGATGGAGCCGGACTCTGATCATACGGAACGTCGAATCGATCCTGTACGTCTTTGTAGGTGTCGTTTTTCCATTGTTCATGCACCCAGCTGTATTTCCATTCCGTGGTTTTGAGGTTTTCCATGGGGCGAAGATCCCAAAGGTCGGCCCGATCTAAAGAGAAGCGAAGTTTACCTTCTTTTTCCCAAATCAACATACCCAAAATACCATTACCCATAGGAATGGCCTCGTCCCAAATATCTGCAAGTTTTTCAAAATGTAGGTCGTGCGGCGATTTTTCAAGCACTATAGGGGCCTGACTTAAAAGGGAATTAGCCATGCCTAGGAAAAGTGAAAAAACCAGTAAATTTTTACTGAAAAAGTGCATGCCCTAAGCTAATGACAACTTATTAAAATACCAAAAGCATTTTACCCGATAATCGAGATTTAAATGCTTCGTCCCGATAGCTATCGGGATGTCTCGAAATTCTAAAATTATTTCCTTCCGCATACCCCTGTAGCTTGCCTCGAGGTAGTTGACACAAAAAAAATGTCGCTATGCTAGTATCTCCACGATAAGGCCGGCATCGGTCTTATTGACTTTCGCCAAGCTGTTTTTAGTAAGCTCCTTCATTACTTTGTCCCATTTTTTATTGCTGAGCTGTGACTGTGTTTTTAAGTCGTTTAGGTCGACGTTCTTTAGCTTTTTAAGCAAATCGAACACGATTTTAGCTTCATCAGAAAGCTCTACGGCCTTTCGCTCAGGTCGCATCTGCGGAAAGAACAATACCTCTTGGATCGAAGAATTATTGGTCATCAACATCACCAAGCGATCTATACCGATACCGATTCCGGAAGTAGGGGGCATACCATACTCCAAGGCGCGAAGAAAATCTTGATCAATGAACATGGCTTCATCGTCTCCCTTTTCAGAGAGCTTTAATTGTTCTTCAAAACGTTCGCGCTGCTCGATCGGATCATTGAGCTCAGAATAGGCATTGGCGATTTCTTTGCCATTGGCCATAAGCTCAAAACGTTCCGTTAAGGCGGGATCGCTACGGTGCTCTTTGGTCAGCGGACTCATCTCTTTCGGGTAATCGATGATGAAGGTCGGCTGAATATAGTGATGCTCACATTTTTCGCCGAAAATCTCATCGATCAATTTACCGACGCCCATGGTCTCATCTACCTCAATATGTAATTTTTTTGCAGTTTCACGAAGTTGGTCTTCATCCATTTTGGACACATCGAAACCTGTATGGGTTTTTATGGCTTCGAGAATGGGTACCCGCGGATAGGGAGCCTTAAATTCGATCTCATTTTTACCTACTGTTACTTTTGAGCTTCCGGTAGCATCTAGGGCGACCTTTTCTAAAAGTTGTTCGGTGGTATCCATCATCCAATGGTAATCTTTATAGGCCACATAAAGTTCCATAACGGTGAACTCTGGGTTGTGGGTTCGGTCCATGCCTTCGTTCCTGAAATCCTTTGAGAATTCATAAACTCCATCAAACCCGCCTACGATCAACCGTTTCAAGTAAAGTTCGTTGGCTATACGAAGATATAACGGAATGTTCAACGCATTGTGATGTGTTAAAAAAGGCCGTGCCGCGGCACCCCCTGGTATAGGTTGTAGAATAGGTGTTTCCACTTCCAAATAGCCACGATCGTTATAAAACTGGCGAATGGTATTCGTAATTTTGGTTCGTTTTATAAAGGTTTCTTTGACCTTTGGGTTGACCACAAGATCAACATATCGCTGGCGATAGCGTTGTTCGGGATCATTGAATTCGTCAAAGACATGGCCTTCAGTATCTACTTTAGGCAAGGGTAGGGGGCGTAAGGCTTTGCTCAGCATGGTAAAATTTTTCACCATCACCGTTTTTTCTCCCACTTGTGTAGTGAACAATTCGCCTTCAATACCGATAATATCACCGATATCAAGTAGTTTTTTATAAACGTCATTGTAAAGCGTTTTATCTTCTTGTGGGCAAATTTCATCGCGGTTAAAATAAACCTGAATACGCCCAGTACTGTCTTGTAGTTCGGCAAACGAAGCTTTCCCCTGAATTCTTCGTGACATCAAGCGACCTGAAACCACAACTTTTTTTCCTTCGGAAAAGTTGGCTTTGATGCTTTTCGTAGTAGCATCTACCGGATAGAGCGCTGCGGGATAAGGGTCAATACCCATTTCCCTTAATTTTGATAATTTTTCCCTCCTAATAACTTCTTGTTCCGAAAGTTGCATATACTTGGCGTTTAAGGCTGCAAATATAAACACATTGGGCTAATCTTTCAATCTCGGCGAAATAATCGAAGCAATTCTGTTTACAAATAGTTCATAGGCTACTCCGGAAGGGTGAAGGCCATCATTTGCGACTAACTCAGGTCGGTCAAGACCTTCGCGGGTGATATCGGTAATATCGATAAATGAAACACCCGATGCTTCTGCGGTTTTTTTGGCAAAAGTGTTGTACGCATCAATTTCTGAGGATATTTTTTGTTGGTCCCTGTTGCTGCCAAAAGGGGTATAGCCCCAATCGGGTATCGAAATCACGACAACCCGTTGGGCATTGGCATCGGCAAACGTGATCGCCAGGTTCAATAGTGTTGGAAATTCTTTTTCATAGGTCGCAAACGGAATGCCTTGGTATTGATTATTGACCCCGATCAAAAGGGTGACGAAATCATAGGTCGGCTTAAGCTCGGTAGTTTCTATGGCATCTAATAAATTGTCGGTACGCCAACCGGTTTGTGCAAGAATTTTCGTTTCAATTTTTCTGTTACCCGAATTCTCTAGATTCTTTTCGAGTTGTGCAGGAAAACTTTCTTTCGCCTTTACACTTTCACCAATGGTATAACTATCGCCAAGGGCCAGATAGGTGTAGTGTTCTGCGCCAAGTTCGGAGTTTACTTCATCAGCTTTGGGGACTATATTCTCTTGTGTATCGCACATCAAGAAAATAAGTGCAAAACAGATTAATTTTAAGGTGTTTAGCATTGTATATTTGAGTTGCATATGAAAGATACGTAATTCACATGATATGGGTTTTTAATACGTCTCAAAATATGGATGTCTTTTCAAGTAACAAAATAGTTGAAGTTGCGACATATCTAGTACATCAATCATAATCAAATCAAAAAATGAGTTTACTAAGAGTACTATTGGCCATAATTTTTCCGCCGCTTGCGGTAATCGGAAAGGGTTGCGGTTCTTTTCTAATTGTCTTGTTGCTTACTTTCTGTGGATGGATTCCGGGCGTTATTGCGGCATTGATCATACTTAATAATCCGAATTAGGTCTTTCTCAATCCCACCCAAGGAGGGAAGTTGTTTTTCATACATTATCGTACCTTTGAATTTCATGAACAAACAGGTACATATACAAGATTTAGGGCTAAAGGATTATAAGGAAACTTGGGATTACCAAGAACTTTTGTTTCAACAAACCGTAGAACTAAAGATAAAAAATAGGAGGGAAGGTACGAGTTTGGCCACTCCCAATCATTTACTTTTCGTAGAGCACCCCCATGTCTATACCTTGGGTAAAAGTGGCGATTTCTCCAACCTTTTGGTATCTGAAGAAGAATTGGAAAAAAGGGATGCCAAGTTTTACAAAATCAATAGGGGCGGCGATATTACCTACCATGGCCCGGGGCAACTAGTAGGCTACCCCATTTTAGATCTCGACAATTTCTTTACCGACATTCATAAATACCTTCGGCTACTCGAAGAAATGGTCATTCTGACCTTGGCCGAATACGGACTAAAAGCAGAACGCTCAAAAGGCGAAACAGGAGTGTGGTTAGATGTAGGCACTCCCTTTGCCCGAAAGATATGCGCCTTGGGCGTACGTGCGAGTCGATGGGTGACCATGCACGGGTTTGCCCTTAATGTAAATTCGGATTTAGGGTATTTTGACCTCATGATCCCCTGCGGAATAAAGGGGAAAGCGGTTACTTCTTTAAATGTGGAGCTTGGCAAAAAGGAAGTGGATATGGATGAAGTAAAGCAAAAACTATTGAAACATTTCTCACAACTATTTGAAGCGGAAATTATAA
>JBATIN010000594.1:0-2112 GCA_049667765.1 Flavobacteriaceae bacterium | reverse complement strand
GATGTAAGAAGTCTGAAAATATCCGCTTTGGGTATTGCTTGCGTCATTTCTAGTCCCATTTTGGTCGATAATGGACCAGTGGTCATCACCACTTTGATTCACATTGGCATTATTACGTCTACCATCTTGATCCAAAGAAGACCAATGTAAGCTTCCGGTTTGCATAATGGTGCCATTATTATACCTGCCACGTTGATCTACATCAGAATCTAGGTCATCCCCAGCTTGGACCACATCGGCACTGTTTTCGAGCCCCGTCTGGTTCACATCGTTGGTGTTCGTCTGGGCAAATGCCACAGATCCAAATACTAGCGCCGCAGCGCAAAAAACTACTTTTTTAATCATAATATTAAGGTTTAAAGGTTAAAATACATTGTTTTCACATCAAACTATTAGGTTTGATTATGACCAAGATTCGTTTGAATCATGGTAGTAGCCATCGAGGGAAAACATAGGTATTATAAGTCTGTGCAAGATAATGTGGGGTTACTTGACAAAATGATACAAATAGATAAAACTAAAAACTGTACTAAAACTTAAATAGGGGAATTTTTGAAAATTTGCTAATCTGGGGGAGAATTTGATCAGCTTTTTAATTAAAATTTGAAAGGTCAAATGTTCTTAAACCTAAACAAATCTTTTCTCAACGTTAAGATGTGTTAAATTTATAAGATCTGTTAATTTTAACATAAACAATTTCGCTGTTCGGTCATTAAAATCGATAAAGTGCGTTTAGTAGTGTAAGCCCTTGAAATATTAGTTGCTTTTACCTACAAATTATGGAAGTTAAAGTAGGGGGGCAAATGTCTAAAACACACATTTTATCGTTTAAAAAGTGTGGTTCTAGTGCAGATAATATTGATTATTCTAAATAATCGACTATTTAACAAACAACAACTCGCGATATTTGGTCAATGGCCATAATCGATTATCGACCAGTCGTTCTAATCGGTCACAATGAAATCGAATATCTTCAAAATAGGGTCGAACTTCATTGCAATAAGTATGGGCTTTTTTATTGGTATCGAGCATGGCATTCCCTTTTTTACGAGCTTCTACCATGGTATCGGTCTTAAGCTTTAACTCAGATATATGGGTCGTTACCTGTTCTAGAATATCCATTTGAGCGGATACATATTTTTTAAAGGTGCTTCCATAGATGTCCTTCATGCCCGCAAGATTCTTGAGCAGCAGGTTTTGATAGCGCATTGCTGCCGGTAGTATATCGTTATAGACTAGCTCCGTCATGACGCGACCTTCTATCTGTATATTCAAAATATAAGTCTCCAATTCTACTTCTTTGCGTGCGGCGACCTCTACCTCGCTCATGACACCCATTGATTTAAAGAGGGCCAAACTTTCTTTTGAGGTCATTACCTGTAATGCTGCGGGAGTTGTTTTATTGTTGCTCAATTTTCTTTTCTTGGCCTCTTTTTCCCAAGCGTCGCTATACCCATCGCCATCAAAACGAATACGCTTCGAGGTCTTTATGTATTCTCGTAACACGTTGAAAACCGCCTCGTCTTTTTTGAGGTTCTTTTTTTCTATATGTGTATCGACCTCTTTTTTAAATGCAATCAATTGTTTGGCCACGATGGTGTTCAAGACGGTCATTGGTTTTGCACAATTGGTCTTCGACCCCACCCCTCGCATTTCAAATTTATTGCCGGTAAACGCAAAAGGAGAAGTACGGTTACGGTCGGTATTATCTAACAATATTTCAGGTATTTTACCGACTACGTTCAGTTTTAATTCCGTTTTTTCTTCTGGGGAAAGTTTGCCTTGAGAAACCCCTTCAAGCTCATCGAGTACATTGCTCAATTGCGTGCCAATAAAAATGGACATGATAGCGGGTGGGGCTTCATTTGCCCCTAAACGATGATCATTACTGGCAGATGCAATCGATGAGCGCAGCAATTCTTCATAGGTATCCACCGCTTTTATGGTGTTCACGAAAAAGGTCAAAAATTGAAGGTTCTTCATAGGCGTTGAACCCGGACTCAATAAATTTACGCCCGTATCGGTAGCCAAGGACCAATTGTTATGTTTACCAGAACCGTTGATGCCCGAAAAAGGTTTTTCATGAAACAGCACTTTCAAATAGTGACGCTC
>JBATIN010000593.1:0-5593 GCA_049667765.1 Flavobacteriaceae bacterium | reverse complement strand
TTATTTTTTCAATAAACGACTGGTTTTTTGTCTGGATGATGCCAGCGCTAATACGTTTCGTTTTATTAGAGGACAGAAAACTGGCTAATTGGTAAGGTTCAAAAATACGATGCCTATAGATTTTTATTCCTTCTGGAATTTCAGCGACCAATGATTCGTCTAGAATAGGATAATTCGGGTTTTCTGGAACATATAATACGGGCTCTACACCAAACTCCCTCAAATATTTAACAAACTTCAACCATCGCTGCACACCAGGCCCACCTGCCGGCGGCCAGTAATACGTAATGATCAAGACTTTTTTCATGAAGTTTTGTCAACTTTACGATTGCGAATAAAAGAAAAGCCGAGCCCTCCAACAATGATCAAGCCCAATAAAATAGAACTGGCCAAGGTAATAGTGCTTCCCTTTTTTATGACCTCCGGTTCAAATTTAAATTCGATCTCATGCTCGCCTGCTGGTACCTTTAAGGCCCTTAGCACATAATTTGCCTTAAAATGGTCGGTTAACTTTCCATCGATATAGGTATTCCATCCCGGTACATAATACATTTCAGAAAAAACGGCGACTCCCATATTCGGGTTGGTACTTTTATAGGTCAAATGATTCGGTTTATAGTCCGTCAATTGTATTGACGAGGTGCTATCTACCTTAAAGGTGAATAGGTTGATGTTAGGAAAAGCTTCGGTATTTACGATTGCTTCTTTCTTTTCATCAAAATCCTTTAGGGCTAATAACTCGTCATTAGCAGTAGTAACTTCTTTTATACGTTGAACAAACCAAGCGTTCCCATTTGCATCAGGATTCAAAGCTGGATATTGATTACCTTCTTCATCTTGTTGAATGACATATTTTACGTTCAACATGTTCAGCACTTTAATATTACCCTGTGCAACATGAAAATAGAACAAGTCTTCCATACCGGCAGGTTTGGCAGCATGATACCCCGAAATCGCTTGATGGAAATATGAAGTATTGGCACCTTCGAAACCTTCCGCTTGGCTATAGACTCTAAAAATGCTTTTGTCTTTTAAGATTTCTTGATTTACTGGTGTTTCTTGAAAAGGCTGGGTCATACGTCTTTTGGCCACAAAATTATCTTGATTAACATACCGCATGTCTACCCCTACCAAGTCTAGTATCATTAATAAACCCAAGACGACAATCACCAAATTCTCTTTAATTTTTCCCTTTAGAAAAAACCAGAGTGCCGAAGCGGCCAAGAACACATAGATCAAGGTTCTAAAAAGGTCACTGTTGTAAACCGCTTTTCTATCTAATTTTAATACATCGGGCAGGCCTTCCAATCCTGTCATCTTCAACTGTTCATCGCTGGGCGCCGAAAAATCGAACATCCCTTTCGCCAATAATAACATGATTCCAACGCCCATTGTTATAAAAAAGGACATCTTCAAAGCCCTTTCCTTTTTAGCTTTGGAAACATACTCGTTAAATAGAACCGAAAGCCCTAAGATGGCCAAGATAGGAGCACACATTTCAAGTATGACCTGAATTGAGGAAACCGCCCTGAATTTATTATACATTGGAAAATAATCTATCATAAAGTCGGTCAATAGACTAAAATTTTTGCCCCATGATAACATCAAGCTCATAATCGTACCCCCTAGTAGCCACCATTTGGCCCTTCCTCTTACCAAGAACAATCCCATTACGAACAAGAAGAATATAATTGCACCAATATAAGCCGGACCAGCCGTACTCGGCTGCCCTCCCCAGTATAGGGGCAGTGAACCAAAATACTTTAACGCTGTGCTTTTAGGGATTTCCTTATCCACCACATAGGCAAAAGTCTTTGAATCTTCTCCTAAATTTTCTCGGCTTCCGCCTCCAAAAAGACGAGGCACAAATAGGTTTAACGATTCTACGATACCATAGCTCCAACCTGTAATGTATTCTTTGCTTAGGCCATCGGTACTTTCTTTGGGCGAACCGTCATAATTTATGGTAATATCAGATTTTCCCCTAGTGCTCCAGTCGGCATATTCTTTAGTGGCCATTAAATTCGTTGCATTGGCTGCAATACCAAGAACAACGGCCAGTACCAATAAACCTACGGAAATAGAATAGTGTTTTAGTTTTTTCTTACGAATGGCATCGATTAAGTAAGCCACCCCTAAAATCAGCACCAACAACATAAAATAGTAGGTCATCTGGTAATGGTTGGCCCCTATTTCTAAGGCCATGGCCAGAGCGGTCAAAACAAAACCCCATAAATATTTCTTTCTAAAAACAAGGACAATACCCCCTAAGAGCATTGGCAAATAGCCAATGGCGTGGGCTTTTGCATTATGGCCAACGCCTAAAATGATGATAAGATACGTTGAAAACCCAAAGGCCAAAGCGCCAATAACGGCCAATCTATAATCGACCTTTAGGCAACTTAATAGAATATAAAACCCTATAAAATAGAGAAATAGATAATCGGCAGGGCGTGGAAGAAACCGAATTAGGCGGTCTAATTTTTTTACATAGTCATGTGGATAATAAGCCCCTAACTGATAAGTAGGCATTCCTCCAAAAGCACTATTGGTCCAATAGGGTTCTTCGCCAGCGCTTTTTCTAAAATCGTTCTGTTCTTTGGCCATCCCGGTAAATTGAATGATGTCCGATTGTTCAATGACCTTACCCTGCAAAACCGGATGAAAATAAGCCAATGCGGCAATAACAAAAAAAACGGCTACGAAGAAATGAACGAAGAATGCTTTTAAACCTGATCGCATGAAGTTGTGTAAGGGGTTGGTTTTAAATTTAGGCTCCTCTTTTCTTTTCAACTAAAAACAAAAAGGAGGTGCCAAATTCAGTGCTAAAATAATCAATCTAATTCCTCAAAATCAATATATTCCCCAACTTTTTCAGAAGAACTGCTACGTTTAGGGGGCTTTTTGTCTACAATAACATCGCCCACCTTTTGTTCTGAAGTTTGATTTTGGTTTACAAAATCACCGAATTTTTCCTGAAAATGCGCCTCGGTCTTTTTGGCTGCATACCCAATAAGTTTCGGGGCAAACCATCTCAGAAGCATTTTGAGCAGGTAATACACCAACAAGATTATTAATATCGTCTTTAAAAAAGCCATTTATTTCTATTTCAACATATCAAAAATACAATTCCTACGTTGTATAAACAGGTGAAAAGTCTTAAAATAAGTATAAATAAACGTAGAATTGGACAGTAAAGACTGCCATTTTCAACAAGACATTTCAGAATTACCTATTCATAACGAAATCTAGAAAATCATTTTTCGAAACAATTTATTTGAAATACATGAAGCATTTCTTAGTTGTAGTTCTTTTAACGTTTTCATTTTTAGGCTTTTCTCAATATACCGACGTAATCAATTCTAACCGGCCAGGACTATCGGTAAGCGCCTACGCTGTTGGTAAAAATGTGTTGCAAGTAGAGATGGGCCTGTTTTATGAACAAAGCGATCATCCCCTTTTAGGAACCGAATCGAACATTTGGGGCACAGATCTTTCACTACGCTACGGCCTATTATTTGAACGCCTTGAACTCAATTATGAAGGCACTTTTCAAAATCAGAAAACCCTGTTCACGAATTTGGCCACTGAAGAATCGTTTACCGATTTCTCAAGAAACCGTTTGGGTCTAAAGTTTTTGCTCTATGACCGATATAAAAACCCGGAACGCAATAAACCCAATCTGTACAGCTGGCGAAAGAACAACCTTTTTCAGCTCAAAAACCTAATTCCTTCGGTTTCGTTGTATGGAGGGGCTACCTTTAATCTTGGTGAGAATCCGTTTTATGTAGGCGATCCTACCGTTTCATATCGAGGAATGATCGCTACCCAAAGTAGACTTACCCCTCGGTTTGTTTTAATTACCAATTTTGCCTACGATAGAATTTCTACCGATTTTCCTGAGCTAAGCTATTTGGCTTCCATATCCTATGCGTTTCGCAACCCAAAATGGAGTTCTTTTATTGAAAACCAAGGGATAAAAAGCGACCGTTATTCTGATGTTCTGTTACGGGGTGGTGTTGCCCATTTGCTAAGCGAAGATTTTCAAGTCGATATAAATATGGGGGCTAGTTTCAAGAATACCCCTTCAAGAATTTTTGTTAGCGCTGGCGCCTCTTACCGCTTTAATATGCACAAAGATCCTCCAGCAAAAGCTATTGATGAGCAAGAAGCCGGTGAAAATGGTGGACCGATCAAGAAGAACGCTATGAAGAAAAAAGAGCGTGAAACCGAAAAGAGGAAGAACAATGGATCAGGTGCTGAAGACATTGATCTTGGACCAAGTAAAAAACAACTTCGAGCGCTTAAAAAAGCAGAAAAAAAGAAAAAGAAAGAAGGTAAAGACAATGGCGAAATTGACTTTTAACTATCGTCTTATTTAGATTTAATAATGCGTACTATTTTATTTTAATTGCTTTTATTGCTAATATTGACCTTGTTAATACCTTATCATGGTCACCCTTAAAGAAGCTACCAAGAAATCTGAACTAAAGCAGTTCGTTAAGTTTCCGTTTTCCCTTTACAAAGGAAATCCATTTTGGGTACCTCCTATCATCGCCGACGAACTCGAATCTTTTGATAAGACAAAAAATCCAGCATTTAAAAATGCCGACGCTTGGTTCTATTTGGCGTACAAAGAAAACAAGCTTGTAGGTCGCATCGCAATCATCATCAACAATATTGAGATCAACGAACAGCAAATTAAAAAAATACGCTTTGGATGGTTCGATTTTATCGACGACCCCGAAGTGTCCGTTGCACTTTTGCAAAAAGTAGATGAGATAGGAAGAAAAAATGAGCTTGATTATATGGAAGGCCCGGTCGGCTTTTCAAATTTAGACAAGGTCGGTGTACTCATAGAGGGTTTCGACCATATAGGAAGCATGATTACCTGGTACAACCATGCTTATTATAAGATCCACTACGAACGTTGGGGACTGTTGAAGGAAAAAGAGTATATGGAGAATAAGTTTCCTGCTAAAAATGCCGACCCAGCATTATTCACCAAGTTAAATGACCTTGTTAAGCGACGTTATTCGCTAAGGGAAATCAATTTTACCAAAACCAGTGAAGTTATGCCTTTGGCCGACCAAATGTTCGACCTGTTCAATGAGACCTATTCAAAATTATCGTCATTTGTGCCGATTACCGAAGTTCAAAAAGCGTATTTCAAGAAGAAGTATATCAGTTTCATTAATCCCGAATACATAAAGTTTATCGTTGATAAGGAAGATAAATTAATCGCATTCTCCATTGTCATGCCCTCATTTTCCAAAGCCCTTCAAAAAGCGAACGGCAAATTATTTCCTTTCGGGCTATTCCATTTGCTAAAGGCCAAGAAACAGAGTAAAGATGTTTATTTCTATTTGATCGGTATCCATCCCGAATATCAGAACAAAGGCGTTACCGCTATCGTCTTCAATGAATATTACAAAACATTTACAGCTAAGGGTATAGACATGTGTTATCGTACCCCCGAACTAGAAGAAAATATTGCTATAAAACAAATGTGGAAACATTTTGACCCCGTTGTTTACAAACGCAGAAGAACATATCGGAAAGAACTTAATTGATTTGAAAATAAAAAAAGTGC
>JBATIN010000592.1:0-6588 GCA_049667765.1 Flavobacteriaceae bacterium | reverse complement strand
GAGCGTCTAGAACCGCTAGGCCTGATCAGACTCCGGCACCATTGACTGCAATTGATTTGGATATTTTGTTCCGTGAGCGAGGTTTCGAATTGTATTGGGAAGGTTTTAGAAGAACCGATCAAATTCGCTTTGGCAAGTATGAAGATACATGGACCGATAAAACCAATGCAGATGCCAATATGAGGTTATTCCCTATTCCACAAAGCGCCATTGATGGTGCTTCAGGTTTGGAAGGGTTCTTAACTCAAAACCAAGGCTATTAAACGAAATGCATTTTTAAAGTACACTACAAAGGCGGGCAATTTTTTTACCCGCCTTTTATGCTATATTTAGTTGTTAAGCGCCTTGTATCAAAATAGTTTAGTTTATTGTTCTACAATAGCGCACTTCATGATCTATCAAGCGAAGACAATCTTAAACCATTATGGATAACGAGGTTATATGAAATTATCCACAATAAAAAAAGGGGCTAAAAGTGTGTGCAAAGTAGTGTTGGCTATTCTTTTTTTGGGCCTAAGCCTAAGATGTAATGAACCTCAGCAGAAAGCTAAGCCTGAAAAAGAGGCGATAGCGTACTGTGATTTGGTTTACCCCCAGTTAGATACGGAGAATTCTCGGTGGTTCTTGTTTTCTTCGGCCAGTCGGCCTTTTGGCATGGTAAATTTGAGTCCCGATACCAAAGTAGGCGGTGCCTGGGGTAGTGGGTATCGTTACGAAACAGATACCATAAAAGGGTTCAGCCATATCCACGGATGGCAGATTTCAGGCCTATCCGTTATGCCGGTAATGGTCGATGAACAGAATAAAGACCAAGTATTTACAGATTTTTATTCCAAGTTTTCACATGAAACCGAAATCGCTGCTCCTGGATTACATCGTGTAACGCTTGAAAAATATGGTATCAAGGTAGGGTTGACTAGCACAAAACGTGTAGGGTTTCATCAATATTCCTTTCCAAAGGATATGAATAAGAAACCTGCCGTACTCTTTAACCTCAATACCATATTGGGGCCATCTGATAATGTAGAAGGAGTGCTAAAAGAGATGGATTCGAAAACCATTATTGGCGAATTGCAAATGACCCCGACCCATCGCCGGCCCAAGCCGTTCAAGCTCTTTTTTCATCTTCAGTTCAATACAGAGATCGATTCTATGGTTAAGGATGCTCAAACGGGTAATTATTTGGTGTTTGCCAAAAACGACCAACCTGAGCTACTTATGAAAGTCGGGTTGTCATATACATCCCATGAAAATGCTAAGGGCAATAGCGACCGAGAACTTTCACATTGGAATTATGATGAAGTCGTAGAACAATCGCAGAAAGAATGGAATAGCCTATTAGGAAGGATAAAAATTGAAGGTGGCACTCTAAAACAACAACGTAGGTTTTACACCGACCTGTGGCATGCATTGCAGGGCAGAAGAACTATTAACGATAGTAACGGCGCTTATCCTGATAATACTGGCAAAGAATTTCGCATTGGCCAGCTACCGCTCAATGAAAACGGTACCCCTAAATTCGACCATTTTAATTCCGATTCGTTTTGGGGCGCTCAATGGACGATAAATACCTTATGGGGCCTAGTGTACCCCGACATTAAAGAAGCATTCGTTCAGTCGTTATTGCAGTATTATAAAGATGGGGGCCTTATCCCGCGAGGCCCATCTGGCGGAAATTATACCTATGTGATGACAGGTTCCTCATCGACTCCTTTTATCGTAAGTGCCATTCAAGAAGGAATTATTAAAACAGACCTGGAAAATGTTTACCAGGCACTAAAAAAGAACCATATGCTCGGGGGCATCATGGAAAAAGCCGGCTATGAACACACTACTGCGCTCGGCGGGGGCCTAAAGCATTATATGGATAATGGGTTTGTACCTTATCCAATTCCTGAAGGAAAATTTGGAGGCCACCAAGATGGTGCAAGTCTAACTTTGGAATATGCCTACCAAGATTGGACCTTGGCGCAATTGGCAAAAAAATTGGGACATACTAACGACTATGAATATTTTGCCCAACGTGGGTTGAACTATAAAAATGTGTTCGACCCAGCTGTTAATTGGATGCGTCCTAAAAATAGTAAGGGAATATGGATGACCGATTTTGACCCTTATTTGTATGAAAACGGGTTTAATGAGGCCAATGGCGCTCAGGCCACATGGTTCGTACCACATGATATTCAAGGCTTGGCCGAACTAATGGGTGGGCCTGAAGTGGCAGTTAAAAAATTGAACCAACAGTTTGAAGAGGCCGAAAAACTGGGCTTCACTTCAGGAAATTCGCATGATAGGGAGCGGCACCCCGAATACAGCCGTATACCTATCAATTATGGCAATCAACCTTCCATGCAGACGGCTTTTGTGTTTCATGAATTAGGAAGGCCCGATCTTACCGAATATTGGTCACATAAGGTCATCGATTCGGTTTTTAGTGGCTTAGATCCTTCAACAGGGTATAATGGCGATGAAGACCAAGGGCTAATGGGCGGTTTGGCCGTGCTTTTAAAATTGGGAATGTTCCAAATGACCGGTGGAACAGAAGCCGACCCCGAATATCAGCTGACACCCACAATTTTTGACAAGGTGACAATTGAATTGCATCCTAAATTTTATGAGGGCAAAACGGTTTCTATTGTACGAGATACTAACCTTACCCCAGAGGGTTCCCGAAAATTTTATTGGAACAACATTGAACTAAACCAAAACCAAATAAAACACAGTCAATTGACTGCCGGAGGCGTCTTGTCGATACAAAAGCAATAAACGAAAGAAATGTATTTATAGGAAAGCTGCTATTCTAAGGTCGGTTTGCTTCGGTTCGCCTTTTTACTGGCGGCAATCTTCTTCTTTTTTAACCGCTTTTCGATCGATGACCTTGAAGGCTTGGTCTTCCTTCGTTTTTTTGGCACTTTCAAGGCATTCTCCAATAGCGCGTACAAGCGTTTTATCGCCAATTCTTTGTTTTTATGCTGGCTTCGGCTTTCGTCACACTGTAGTAGCAGCATATTTTCTTTGGTAAGCCGATGGCCTAATTTTAAAAGAATTCGTTCCTTTTCCTGTTTGTTAAAGCCATTTGAATGTTCAAGATCGAAAGTCAGTTCTATTTTCGTGGAAACCTTGTTGACATGCTGGCCCCCAGCGCCACTGCTTCGTACCGCTTTGAATTGTAGTTCTTGAAGTATTTGGTTTTTGTCCACGGCGTTTAAAACAGTCTTTTAGAGGTTCAAGCGTTGATTGATGACCTCTAGGGCAATATTAAGAAAAACTTCTTTGCCTTCTTCGATAGCTACATGGTGGTTAAAATAAATATTCTGCGCTTCATAGGTTCCTGAAATCATATAATGGCCTCCCATAAAATAGGAGTTTTTTACCCGTACTTCGAGTCCTGATTTTTCGGATACCTTAAACTCATGGGCATAGACAATGATACGGCGTTTGGTGTCGGCATAGGTTTTTATGACGTCTATGGGCACAAGGTTGGCCTCACCGAACAGCGATGCGATATAAAGGTCTTTAGGATGTTGGAACAAGTGCTGCGGTATTTCATTCGCTATAATTTTAGCATCCTTTAAAACAACCACCCGATTGGCATAAGGCAGCATGTCGTTAGGGTCGTGGGTTGCCGTGATTACCGTAATTCCCTTCTGCTTTAGATAAGCGAATAGCTTTCGTCGTAGGCTGTTCTTTCTAAAATTGTCGATATGGCTGAACGGCTCGTCGAGCAGCAATACTTCGGGCTGTTGCGCCAACACCCTTGCCAAGGCCACTCTTTGTTGTTGCCCGCCACTTAGCTTTTTTACCTTTACGTTTGCAAATTCGGTCATTTCTATGGTAGCCAAAAGCTCGGCAGTGCGCTCTTTTAAGAATTCGGGTTCAAGTACCGAAAGATATTGACTTACATTTTCTGCAACAGAGGTAAAGGGCATCAGATCGAAATCTTGTGCCAAATATTTCATGTAAGGCTCTCCGGGCACCAAATTAAAAAGTGGGCCGAGCACTTGGTTTTCTCCCCAATGCACGGTTCCTGAATCTAGATGCAACAGGCCATAAATGATCTTTAGAAGGGTGCTTTTGCCGCATCCACTTTCCCCGATAATTGCAACATGTTCGCCTTTCGCCACCTGTAGGTCTAGGGTGTCGAGCACCAATAGTTTGTCATAGGTAAATGAAACTTGTTTGACGTTTAGCATTCTTAAGGCTGATGGGTTAGTGTTCTCTGCTGTTGCAACAAATGAATCTGTTGGCTGTCTCGCTTTTTTGCATTGGGCCAAGGGGAGGCAAAAAATCCATCTCAAAAGTGAAACGGATTTTATGCAAAATTATTGATGGTTATTCTTTAAATTCTTTTAGCACGGCTTTATTCGGAAGGGTTTCATAGCCCATATTAAAAAAGGTAAATCCAAAAATATCGGCGTATTCTTCAATAATCTTACTGGTAGGTTTTCCAGCTCCATGGCCTGCGTTGGTTTCGATCCGTATTAATGTCGGATTGTCGCCTTCTTGTTTCTCTTGCAGTTCGGCAGCAAATTTAAAACTGTGGGCGGGTACTACACGATCATCATGGTCTCCAGTAGTGACCAAGGTTGACGGATAGACAGTACCCATCTTTACATTATGTACAGGGGAATAGCCTTTTAAATAGTCGAACATTTCTTTACTGTCTTCCGAGGTACCGTAATCATAGGCCCATCCTGCTCCTGCGGTAAAAGTATGGTAGCGTAACATGTCCATCACACCAACAGCTGGCAATGCTACTTTCATCAAGTCAGGCCGTTGTGTCATGGTCGCCCCTACGAGCAGTCCACCGTTACTGCCGCCTCTAATCGCCAAATAATCGGATGAGGTATAGTTTTCGCGGATCAGATACTCGGCGGCTGCTATAAAATCGTCAAAAACGTTCTGTTTTTTCATCTTAATGCCTGCTTCATGCCATTTTTTGCCATATTCTCCTCCGCCCCTTAGGTTGGGTACGGCATAGATACCGCCTTGTTCCATCCAAACTGCATTGGCTATGTTAAAATTAGGGGTAAGGCTAATGTTGAATCCACCGTATCCATAAAGTATAGTTGGATTTTTTCCATTTTTCACCAAGCCCTTTTTATGGGTAATGATCATAGGTATTTTTGTTCCATCTTTGGAGTTGAAGAACACTTGATGCGATTCATAATCATCTGGGTTAAAATCGATTTCGGGCTTCCAGTATAATTTGTAAATGCCAGTTTCTACGTCAAACTCATAAGAGGATCCTGGAGTGCTATAATTCGTAAAGTAAAAGTAAAATTCCTTATCCTCTTTTTTTCCGCCAAATCCGCTTGCGCTTCCTACTCCTGGCAACTTTACCTCACGCACCAGTTTTCCATCATAATCATATTGTAAAACTCTTGAGATGGCATCGACCATATATTCTGTAAAGAAATAACCCCCGCCCGTATTCGGGGAAAGTACATTTTCGGTCTCCGGTATAAAATCAATCCAATTATTTGGGTTCGGGTCCGCGGCATCAACAGTGACTATTTTTTTATTCGGCGCGTTTCTGTCGGTAACGATATAGAGCTTTGAACCGACATTTTCAATAACATAGTTATCAGATTCCGTATCATCGACAATCGGCACTAACGAACTGTTTGGCGTGGTCAAGTCTTGAATGAAAAGTTTGTTGCCATAGGTTGAGGTAGATGCCGAAAGTACCATGTAATTTTGGTCTTCGGTTACACTGGCCCCTATATAGCGGTGTTTCTCATCGGGCTTACCACCATAAATCAAACGATCATTTTTTTGAAGAGTACCCAATTTATGGTAAAAGACTTTATGTTGATCCGTCTTAGCCGACAATTCGCTTCCTTTTGGTTTGTCATAACTTGAGTAGTAGAACCCATCATTGCCTTTCCATGATATTCCGCTGAATTTGATATCGACCAGTGTGTCTTCAACAATTTCCATGGTTTCCGTATTCATGACGATTGCCTTGCGCCAATCGCTGCCGCCTTCGGAAATCAGATAGCCCGCCAATGAGCCATCTTTAGTAAAACTCAGCCCGGCCAACGACGTCGTACCATCTTCGGAAAACTTGTTTGGATTCAAAAAGACTTCGGGTTCGCCACCCTCTTTTTGGCGATAGACCACAAATTGATTCTGCAGCCCGTCATTTTTATAGAAATAGGTATAATCCCCTTCTTTAAAGGGAGTGCCCAATTTTTCGTAGTTCCATAATTTTTCAAGTCGTTCTTTTAGTGCGTTTCGATATGGGATCTTTTCCAAATACCCGAAAGTCGCTTTGTTCTGGGCGGTTACCCATGCTTCGGTTTCAGTACTTCTATCATCCTCTAACCAACGATAGGGATCTTTGAGAGGGGTTCCGAAATAGGTATCGGTGGAATCAGCTTTTGCAGTAAGGGGGTAAGTCACGGATAACGGTTCTTTTTTGGATTCAGTTTTACAGGATGAAATGAATAGAAGAATGATTGAATGAAGGAATAGTATTTTCATGATGATCTAAAGGTTGATGGAGTCTAAAAATACCATAAAAAAACCTTCAAAACAGGGAAGTTCTAAAGGTTTTAACATTTGTAAAGAATTTTTAGACCA
>JBATIN010000591.1:0-5710 GCA_049667765.1 Flavobacteriaceae bacterium | reverse complement strand
ATTGGCAATCCGTTTCAGATCGCTTCGCTTTCCAATTGTTTTGTGATCGGCACATCGGGCAATTCGGATTCCTATGGCGGAATCATGAAAATAGATCAAGAACAAGTTCAATTGATGAAACGTCGTGGTGGTGTTGGGCATGATCTTTCACATATTCGCCCAAAAGGATCACCGGTAAAGAATTCCGCATTGACCTCGACCGGACTAGTTCCGTTTATGGAGCGCTACTCTAATTCTACGCGTGAAGTGGCACAAGATGGGCGCAGGGGCGCATTGATGTTGTCGGTATCGATAAACCATCCGGATGCGGAGGATTTTATCGATGCCAAAATGGAACAAGGAAAAGTAACCGGAGCAAATGTTTCGGTTCGTATGGACGATGCTTTTATGAAAGCTATTGAAAGTAATGGCAACTATACCCAAAAATTTCCCGTCCATAGTGCCGATCCAAAATTTTCAAAAGAGATTCAGGCATCACAATTGTGGAATAAAATAATACACAATGCCTGGAAATCGGCCGAACCCGGAATCTTGTTCTGGGACACGATCATTAACGAGTCGGTACCCGATTGCTATGCCGACATGGGCTATAAAACCGTATCAACGAACCCTTGTGGAGAAATTCCGCTATGCCCTTATGATTCATGCCGTTTGTTGGCCATCAATCTTTTGAGTTATGTAGATGCACCATTTACGGAAAAGGCATCCTTTAATTTCGGCCTATTTAAAAAACATATCGCCGCAGCGCAGCGCATTATGGACGACATCATCGATCTTGAGCTCGAAAAAGTGGATGCCATCCTTAAGAAAATAGCCGACGACCCTGAGTTGGAGGAAACTAAAATGGTCGAATACAAACTTTGGCAGAACATCAAGAAAAAGGCTAAAGAAGGCCGTCGCACAGGTATTGGCATCACGGCCGAAGGCGATATGCTGGCCGCTTTGGGCTTGCGCTACGGTACCGAAAAGGCCAACAAATTCTCGGTCGAAGTACATAAAACCATCGCCATAGAAGCCTATCGGGCTTCAGTACACTCGGCAAAAGATCGGGGCGCATTCGATATCTTTGATGCAGAACGAGAGAAGACAAATCCGTTTATCCTGCGGTTGAAAGAGGCAGATGAAAAATTGTATTATGAAATGCTAGAATACGGCCGTAGAAACATCGCCCTTTTGACCATTGCACCTACGGGCACTACAAGCTTAATGACCCAAACGACCTCGGGCATCGAACCTGTATTTCTTCCGGTATATAAACGAAGAAGAAAAGTAAACCCAAATGACAAGGAGGCCCGGATTGATTTTGTGGATGAGGTCGGCGACTCTTGGGAAGAATATTTGGTATTCCACCATCAGTTCAAGGAGTGGATGACCACCAAAGGATACGATACGGATAAAAATTACAGTCAAGACGAGATTAATTCCATCGTAAAAAAATCACCGTATTACAAGGCCACTTCCAACGATGTCGATTGGCTGAGCAAAGTCCGTCTGCAGGGCGCGGTGCAAAAATGGGTAGACCACTCTATTAGTGTGACCATTAACCTGCCCAACGATGCTTCGGAAGAATTGGTCGGGAAATTGTATTTGGAAGCCTGGAAAGCGGGTTGCAAAGGCGTTACCGTCTATAGGGATGGCTCGCGTTCGGGGGTCTTGATTTCCAACGATGACAAAAAAGAGGAAAAATCGGAGACCTTGACCACCTTTCCAACAAAACGGCCACAGACCCTTGAGGCAGATGTAGTTCGTTTTCAGAACAATAAGGAAAAATGGATCGCTTTTATCGGGCTTATAGATGACAAACCTTATGAAATCTTTACTGGACTCGCCGATGACGAAGACGGAATCTTGATTCCCCGTTGGGTCGAGGAAGGCTTTATCATTAAAAATAGGGATGCCGATGGGACATCACGATATGATTTTCAATACAAGAACACTAGGGGCTACAAGACTACCATAGAAGGGTTATCGCATAAATTCGATCCAGATTACTGGAACTACGCAAAACTTATTTCAAGTACCCTACGCCATGGTATGCCCATTGAAAAAATCGTAGACCTTATCAACAGCCTTCAACTCGATAGTGAACAGATCAATACTTGGAAAAACGGTGTGGCGCGAGCTCTAAAGAGATATGTATTGGATGGCACTGAAGCCAAAGGTCAAAAATGCAGCAATTGTAAATCGACTAACCTGATCTATCAAGAAGGCTGTTTGACCTGTACCGATTGTGGGTCTTCTAAATGTGGGTAAAATTCAATTCTGAATTTAAAACATTCTATCTAATTCCGTTAAGTGTAGCTAAAGTTATTCTTAATGGAATTATTTTCGCCATTAAAAACACCAACAACGTTACAGATTGAACATATGAGATTAAAAATCCTTCCTTTTAGCTTTGTAAGCTAATCGCCAAACTGGCAGAACAGTCCAAAGCACTAACATCATTATTGAAACGACAAGACCGGTATTAGTACCGAAAAATTGCTTAAACACAGCTCCAGTATATCCAAGTAAGGCGGAAATATCCAACTTCAGAAGAATTAATGTTCTTGAAAGATCGATTGGGTTAAACATCGTTGCAGCTAATGAAAACGAATCTAATGGGTATTCCTCGAAGACGATGAGCGACATAAGAAATAACCCATCATAGACCACGGCTAAAAAGAGCCAAGCCAACACCGCATAACCAAAACCCTTGATCTTATTTTCATTGGACAAAGCGATATTAAAAGCTAATGCCGTAAAAATAAGCGTCAGAAATGCACCAGTAATCAACAACAATGAAAAATCAAAAATGGCATCACTTCTAAATAGTCCGTATGCTAAAAACGGAATGCCAAGTCCTAACATTAAGCTCAAGGTCAACGATCCGGCCACCCCAAAATATTGACCCAAAAAAATAGAGGAGCGTTTAATGGGTTGTGCAAGCAACAATTCGGTAAATTCTTTCGAGTTGTAATAATACATGACTCCGAAAATCGTACCGATCAAGGGCACCAGAACTATGATTATGTTCATGAGCGTTATCACGGCCTTCGACACGTCATTGTTCAAGAACAGCAGTACAAAACCCAAGGCTAAGTAGAACAGGAAATACACATAGCTCCAACGACTACGCATCAGGTCATAAAAACTATACTTTAAAATCTTAAGCATTGGTCTTGGGGGTTGTAAGAGCCGCTATGGCATGTTCAAAATTAGATTGTTCGGTCATTTTAAGTAATTCTGAAATGCTTCCCTTGAAATAAATTTTACCTTCCAAAAGGTATACGATTTCATCGGCCACTTCTTCAACAAATTGCATAATGTGGGAAGTTACAAGAATAGTCTTCCCTTTTTGTTTTTCTTCTTCGATCAATTCCTTCAAATGTATCACCGCTTGTGGATCTAAGCCGTTCGTAGGTTCGTCGAGAATAATAATCGGGCTATCGAACATAAATGTCAATACGATATTGACCTTTTGTTTCGTGCCTCCGGAAAGGGTCGCTAGTTTTTTATTCAAAAAAGGTTCTAATCCGAATAGGTCTATAAGTTTTTGTTCTTCATTTGGTTTTTGACGAAGATCCTTTATCATTCGAATGAGTTCCTTCACACGTAAGTTTCCCGGAAAATTGGCAATCTGAGGCAGGTATTCTATTTCCTGGCGATATTTCCATCGGTTTTTGATGGATTTACCTAAAACAGAAATCGTTCCCTTGTTCGGAATTACCATACCCAAAATCGTTTTGATAAGCGTAGTCTTACCTGATCCATTGGGGCCTAGAATAGCAAAAATACCTCCTTCATGAATTTGCAGATCCAAGCCGGTAAGCACCTCGTTCTTTCCAAATTTCTTATATAGGGATTCTACTTGTATCATTTCATTTTTTTCATTAGCGGGTTGGCATCCAACAAGTTATCAGGTGTAAAAACAGGAGATACTTTTTCTGAAAAATCGATAATATCCATAAACAGACTACGCAACAAAACTATAGTTTCAGGGGTTCGGTTTACAATATAAGAAAACAGTTTTACAGGCCGATAAGGTACATCGCCGATTCCATTTTTATCCAGATCATACCCAGTGTAATCACTCCAATAATTCTGGTCGAAGACGTTGTCGTTCAATTTGCTGTTGTACGATATATCAAAAGAATTGTACAAAAAATTATTGTTGGTAAAGGTATTGGTGTAGCAAGCTCCTAATACTTTTACGGCCCATCCGTTTTTAATAAAACTGTTGTTTTTATATACAATTCGGTTGGAGCCTTCAATGTTAATTCCGATGGTGTTTTCTTCAAAAGTGTTGCCACTGATTTCTGCATCGTTGATTTCCTTCAATAGCATACCGAAGGCGGCGGTTCCCCAATTTTTTCGAAAGATATTGTTGTGCATTTTTATGCGTTTTGAAAACATTACCGCTACCCCTGCCCCATTATTTTCAAAGGTATTGTTGGTATACACATCATCGTTCGAAAACATAAAATGAAGTCCGTATCTTAAGTTTTTAGTGCTTTGATTGTTATTGATAGTGATATTGTCGGAGAACTCTAGATAAATCCCATCGCGAACACCTTGAACGATGTTACGATCGACCTCTACATTCTTGGAGTACCATAATTGAATGCCGTTTCCGGAATTATATTCATCGACTGCATCACCGATGATCTTATTGTGATAGACTTTTCCGTTATTGGACTTTTCTAAATAGATGCCAAAAAACAGTTTTTCAAGCACCACATTCTGAATAAGGAAATTTTCACTTTTTACTACTCGAATAGCAGCATAATCTGAAGTATAACTAGTACCTACATTAATGATGAAAAGGCCATCAATAGTCACATTGTCAGACTCAATTCTGATGATTTCACCTTGATCTTCCCCATCAATTACAGGGAAATCTTCACCCAATAGCGTCAAGGGCTTATTTACCAGAATATTGAACTCTTTGTATGTCCCTTTTTTTATAAGTACCGTATCAAAATCAGCTGCGGCTAAAATGCCCGCTTTTACCGATTTTACTTCACAAGAAGCACAAACGGTAATGGTATTCGCCGATAGAAAATAACCTGCGAACAAGAATAGTGCACCTAATGTACTTCGCTGGTTGGGCATTATCGAATAATCAGAAATTTCGAGTTTTCATTTGCACTTACCCAATGCTCGGTTTCTTTCGGGAAGCTAAAACTTTGCTGTGTTTTTAAATGATATGGCTCGCCCTGAATATGAAAAACAATATCGCCCTCAAGCACTATCAGCTGTGCATCCGTTGGCGAAGTGTGGGTTGGAAAAACAGCGTCTTTCTCTAAGCTGATACTTAAAATTTCAAAGGCATCATTCTTGGCTAGTTTTTGTACTTTCAGTTGATTGAATTCCTGATTTTTAATGGTGTCATGTATTTGGTACATAGTCAATTTTTAGTTTTAAATATGAGATTCCCAATGGTTGACATTGTCGTTCTTAACCCTTACTTAAAATTCAATGCTCGAACCTTACTTGCAATTCTTCCCAGGTAAACAACTCTCCCTGATTAGACGCGAGTGCTCTTTCAGCTTCTTCTCTACTACTGAACGCCGACAAGAATTCACCCATTGGACTGGGAATGTTCTTGCTAATCAAGTAAGTAGCTTTCGTAGCATCGATAAGTTCACCGGGTTCCATATAATCGTTGACCATAAACAAAGCGACCGTAGAATTATCGATTTCCTTTAAATGGTTCATCATGCATTCA
>JBATIN010000590.1:0-5575 GCA_049667765.1 Flavobacteriaceae bacterium | reverse complement strand
CTCACCTGCTTCGTAAGCGGCAAAAGCCTCTCGTTCGATGGTTTCTTCACCTTCGCCGCGAGTTATAGTATAGACCGTGTTTGGGTATTGTTCGAAATTAGAAGCATAGAGTTTATTATAATCCGCTCCCGAAAAGGTGTTATAGCCAAAATATCCCAACCCTATCAATAAGGCGATAGAAGCCGCAATTGCCCAATTTCGAAATTGGTGCCTTGACTTACTTTCGTTTAGATCGCCAGGCAATGTCCTTTTCAATTCTTGTTCAAAACCGGTCAACTTGGCTTTTAACTTTTCGTTCTCGCTATTTTTTATGGCCCGTTTAAGGTTGAATTCAAGATCGAACTGTGCCTTAAAATCGGCATCGGTCAGCAAGAGTTCATCGAAAAGTATTTTATCCTCCAGTGAAAGACAATTTGAAAAATAATTAGATAACAGAAGTTCTTTGTCCATTTTAAAAGGCATTTTCTTTGATCCGCTCCTTTAATGTTTTCATACAGCGAGATTTCGTGGCCTTGACCACATTTTCACTATTGTAATTCGCATGTTCCATGATTTCTTGAATACTGAACCCACGGTAATAAAACAAGTTCAACAGCTCTTGGCATTGTTTGCCCAAAGTGCTGAAATGCTTTTGTAAGAGCCTTTGCTCGGCGGTAAGACCTGGTTCTTCCATTTCAAATGTACTAACCAGTTCATCTTCCTTCCCCACCAACGAAAGGTCAAATTTAGAACTAACTTGCTTTTTATTCTTTTTCATCCTGTCAAAAATCAAATACTTTCCGATACTAAAAAGATAGGTCGAAATACTGCTGGTAAAGCTCTCGACCTTCCCGCTCATCACATTGTCGTAAAAGATGATATAGGCATCTTGATACACGTCTATATTTTCTTCTTCCGATAAATGATACCTACGCGCAAAATTCAAGAACTTGCCACGATTCTCCTCGTAAACCTGTTTCAATACTTGATCGGCACCTGTTCTTAGGTCATCAAGCGTAATGTCGGTTTTTGATTCTTTCACTTTATGGATGGGAATAAATAAGGTTAACACCGTTCAAAGCTAATTTAATGCTTTTTAAAAAAGTAAGGCTATAAAATGCTTCGAATAGCTTGCACAACAGTCGCTTGTAGTCTTAGCACTACATAAATTGCTCTTGTCTTAAAACAACTTGTTATGTGCAATTTAAGTGAAAAAAATTCTCTTAATGATGTTAACCTTTCTATTCTCAGGCAATAAAAGGTCAAATACCTAAAACAAAAATTATGAAAACAAATGAAATCTTAATACTAATCGGCATAACGCTATTCGCTACATCATGTGAGAAAGACGAGCCCATTTTTTCGAACTTAGAAATTACCAAGGAAAATAGTATTCCAAAGGCAGATGATTTACCTGATGATGAACCAATGCTCTTCACATTTACGGTACAAACTACCGAAGACCAAATGGGGCCGTTTGCTAAAAACGCAATGGTTGAGTTCAATGGTAAAGTGTGGTCTATTGGCGGAATCAACGCATATTCTTCCCCAAATTTATCAAGTGATGTCTGGAGCAGTGAAAATGGAAAAAACTGGATTTCCGTGACCAGCAATCAATTCAGTGAACGCGAGGGACATACGTTGACTGTCTATGACAATAAAATGTGGCTTATTGGAGGCATAGATGATTCGGGCGCCCATTTATGGGTAATATATTTTTCTACCGATGGAATGACTTGGACCATGGTAACGGCCCTAAGCCCTGATTTGCTTGCACCTGCCTTTCACAGCACAGTAGTATTCAACGATAAACTTTTCGTAATCAGGGATGGTTTTGACGACCATGTGGCTGTTTATTCCTCAGCAGACGGAATTAATTGGAATCTAGAAACCGACCATGCCTTTTCTAACCGGGAAGCTTATAAAACTATAGTTTTTGAAAACGCCATTTATGTAATTGGCGGCAGACACGTTGATGGTTCTTTTAATGAAATATGGAAAAGTACCGACGGTATAGAATGGGGCCTTATAACACCCACCGATGCAATCTTTAGCCCGAGATACGCTCATACCGCAACGGTACATCATGGCAAAGTATGGGTGGTAGGTGGTATAACCGGCCCTTTTTCGGAAACCCATATCGACTTTTGGTATTCCGAGAACATGGAGGATTGGACAGAATACACCGGTCCATTACCTGCTACCGAAGGCCTTATTCACCATGCGGCCCTATCCTATAACGATGAGCTATGGCTCTTTGGAGGACTACAACCAGACGCTTCCGGTGGGGCGCCAATAACAGGGGAAATTAGAAGTATTCGTGAATAATAGAATTGGCAGTTGTTAACCTAAACTGCCAAATACCATAAAAGATAAACTTAAAAACGATTATTATGAAAACAATAACCTTTAAGAACCAATTAATTTCAAAAAACAACCGCAAACTACTTCTAGGCCTAATGGCGGTAATAACCCTAATGGGTTGTAATAAAGACGATGGGGTTGAGAACCAACCTATTCCAGAACCCACGGTCGCCGTTGAAACGACTCCTGAAAAGGAAATAGCGGTCTTTGGAAAATGGGAGGTTACCAGTGGACAGTTCGTAATTGACAACTCGAAATATGTCTATATAAACGAAGACAATACCATTGATATTCTAGCGGAAGATGATTTAGGTTTCAAAAGGTATATCACCACGAACATTTCAGTGAGTGAAAATCAGATTACTCTTAGTGGTGGTGAGGTGGGTTCTTCTATAAACAATTATAGTATTGAAGATGACATATTAACCATAATACCGCCATATGGAACCGCGCCAATACTATTGGAAAGAAAAACAAACGACAACGAAGCCTCCAACTGGATCAAAAGTATTGCAATAATTAATGAAGGTGTGGTAACTTGGGGCAGGGATATTGATATTGCTTTTGATGGAACCTTTATTTTAGGTTATGAAGAAGCTGACCGGAACATCCTTAAAATCAATCCGGTTGATTTTTCCGTAGTAGAAACGATACCCACTACAAACTCGGCCTATGCCGTAGAAATAGAAAAATCCGATACTTCACAAAGGCAACTGTTTCAAAGTGATAACGGTTACAGTAAATTCAAATCATATATCTATTCCTCTAATAACCTTTATTATACCTCTATTGAATTAGGACCATGGATCGGAGGTATCGCATCGGTAGAACCGGGATATCTTTGGGCCGCAAGTTCGAACAATAGTTCTCTATACTATTATAAGTCGAATGGCGCTTTGAGTCCTGGGGAGGTTCTTATAACAATCCCCTTGGATTTTCAGCCGGATGGTCTCGACTATCAAGATAGTTTTCTATATGTAACCGAGCGGAATAGAGTACACAAATGTCAAACTTCCCCAGATTTTAAAGCCATAGAAACCTATGAAATTGCGGAGAATAATGTATACGGTATTGCATATGACGGTGCTCATTTCTGGTTAAGCACACAAGCTTGGGGAGAAGATGGCTATAAACTCACAAAAGTGGAAATTCCCCACTAGCACACTATTTTAAAATCTCTGGTAAGACCCAATCTCTAAGATTAAGATTGGGTCTTTTTGTTTTAGTAACGCAGCTTAAAAAAGCCTCGTCACGAACAATTGGATAATTTTTAGATCCAAATGTTAACCTTCAAAACGCAGTTCCATTAAGATAATGAATACTAAAAACAATATTATGAAAACTAGTACATCACACTTGATCATTTGCCTGTTTGGTTCTATCGCTTTCTGCTTAGGTCAAGAAAAGAAAGAAACCTCAAACAACGCAATAGAAGCTAACATAGCACGTGCCGACACGACCAAACAAATGAACGTGCTAGATGAGCAGGCAAAAATTTTGGGTTCGATCTTTGGCAATCTCGAATCGGAGGGTGAAAACCCATTTGATGGGACAACAAACTATTTAGAGCTGATCGAAAAAATGGATGGCCCAGAGGCCGATAAACGGTTCCTAAGAGAACAGTATAAATTATACGACCTAAGTCTTGATCCAAAGAAAAAGGAAGAATTTAAGATTATGTTCAACAAAAAGTTGAAAGAAGCTATGGATAAAGGCCAAATAGATCAATAGAAATATTGCTCAAAACAAAATTTACTTGTCATGTTAACCTAATCATTTTATTTCACAAAAGAACGTACAATTAAAAACAGACACCATGAAAACATCTAAATTGATTACCCTAATTTCTTTAATCGCAATGATATTGTCTTGTCAAAAAGAAGAACTATATCTTGAACCCACCGATACCCCAAAGGTTGATAAGGCAATAGCCGGAAGAGCTTCCTTTTATCCGAGTCTCTCAATAGATTTCAATCTTGAAAGCTCAAACAGTAATATGGGAGGTTTTGCGGGCCAAGCCATGACCTTGTTCAAAGGCTATCTATGGCTGGTTGGTGGAGACAATGGCAATACACCGCCATGGACTTCGAGTTCAGAAGTTTGGAGAAGTCATAACGGAAAAGACTGGAAACTCATTACTTCAAATCTGTTTGACGAGCGCACCAATCACTCTCTGTTGGTATTTAATAATAAAATGTGGCTGATCGGCGGTATCAACAATGCCGGGGAAATACTCAGCGATATTTGGAATACGACCGATGGTATTCATTGGAAGCAAGTAAAATCTTTAAATCCCTTATCGGACATTGGTCAAAACAGTTCCGTAGTATTTAAAAATAAAATATACGTTTTTAAAGGAAATGGTGGCAATAACCAAGAAGTTTGGTCTACCTCCGATGGCAGCACTTGGCGCTTGGAAACCGATAATGCCTTTCCCGTACGAAGTCATTACAAAACCGTAGTCTTCAATGGATTTATATATGTATTTGGCGGCTGGATCCGCGGAGGTACATTGACAAATGAAGTCTGGGCAAGTTCGGACGGAAGCTATTGGTACCAAAAAAGACCGGCCGACGTTATTTTTGACGCTCGAATTAACCATACTGCCACGGTATTTGATGGAAAGGTCTGGGTTATGGGAGGAGAAAGTTGGGATGCTGCCGGAACGCGTACATTTTACGGAGATATTTGGTATTCTACAAATATGAAATATTGGTCAAAGTATGATGGAAAACCCCCCTTCTATAAAGGCCTACACAGTCATGAAAACCTAGTTTACGAAGACAAACTCTGGATATTCGGCGGATATCGGCCTGATGGGTCTATGGCCAGTATTATTACCGATAATACCTACAGTGCAGAATAATCTCACCTTAAAAAGAAAAAACGAGTTGATCACCTCGATTCTTTTATGTACAAATGTTAACCTTTTGTGTTTACTGCCATTAAAAATGAACAATAGTTAAAATATACAATTATGAAAATTACAATGAAATTTTTAGCCTTGGGTTTAGTACTATTCACACTCGCTTTTGCATCTTGCTCTAAAGATGGGACTGATGGAGCTAATGGGCTCGATGGCATTGATGGAGTTCAAGGACCTGCAGGTATAGATGGGGTTGATGGACAAGATGGGGAAGATGGCAACGCCAATGTAACTGCTTCTGATTGGTTTGAGCCAACTGAGAGTTCCTTTAGCGTTAACAATCCTAGATATAAGGCTTTACCTCTT
>JBATIN010000589.1:0-16355 GCA_049667765.1 Flavobacteriaceae bacterium | reverse complement strand
GCAAAAGGGCGCTTAAGAATTATTTGTCTGGATTAAAGAAAAAAGAACTTGAAATACAGTTCTTAGATCTGTATGAAAGGTTTCCAGTAGTGAAAGAATACTATAATTTCATTTTCAACCCGAAAGAAGACAAACTCGTACAAGAGGCAAAGCTTAAAATCTCCAATGAATATTTCCCGATAAAACGTAAAAGACCCAAAGCAAGGCGTTCGGTGGCCCAAAAGTATATTAAGCATTTTATGATTCTTGGGGTAGAACCCCATTTGGTCGCCGATGTAATGTTGTATAATTTGGAGATTGCACAATCTTTTTCTAGGGAAAGAAATGTACCAGATGCATTTTTTAAAAGTATGCTCAACTCATTTAAGGAAGCTGTACATTACATTTCTACAAACGGTCTCTTACCCAATTTTAAGGAAAGAATCGTGAAATTTTATACCATAACCCAAGAACGTAATTGGCTATTTGGAGAAGGTTTCTCAAGGGCATTAGATATAATAGATTAATATGGCTATAGTTATTATCAGACAGGACGGAAAAATACCGATATGGCAAAAGGCATTAAATACATTTGCGCCAGAGATCAAAGTGTACGACTATATGGAGAAGCACCCTATAGAAGAAATCGTAATGGCTTTGATCTGGAAGCATCCCAAAGGAGTGTTGATGAACTATCCTAACCTAAAATGCATTGCATCGAGCGGGGCAGGGGTCGATTATATCTTTGAAGACGAAAACTGGCCCAAAGCGCTTCCAATTACAAGAGTTGTAGATGTAATGTTGGCCAAAGACATGTCTGAACATGTGCTGGCGGCCATTTTCAGTTATTTAAAACATCTTGGCCATTATAGAGTAGATCAAATGAAAAAAATATGGAAACCGATTGAATATCGACGTATTGCCGATGTTCGAGTTGGGGTTTTAGGACTTGGAGCCTTAGGGAGCTTGTTGGCCGAAGATCTAGTTCGTTTTGGTTTTCGTACCCAGGGTTGGGCAAACTCAAAAAAGCTCATAGACGAGGTCAACACCTATTCGGGAGAAGAGGAACTTATGGATTTTTTGGCTACTACCGATATATTGGTTTGTCTGTTGCCTTTAACCGACCAAACCTTTGGCATATTGGGCAAAAACCTTTTTAAACAGCTTCCCCAAAATGCCTATATAATCAATGTGGCCCGAGGGGGGCACGTAGTCGATAAAGATTTGATCGAATATATTGACAATGGCCATCTTTCAGGGGCGTGCCTTGATGTGTATCACGAAGAACCATTAGCAAAAGACCACCCCTTCTGGCAACATGAAAAAATTCATATGACCCCACACTATGCCAGTGTCTCCGATACGGCCTCTGTGGTACCACAAATTGTAGAGAATTATCATCGACTTCAAAATAATGAACCATTATTGAACCTTGTTTCCAAAGAAAAAGGTTACTAGTTGTGTATAACAAGCTGGTAGGTAATAGATTGCGATTTTTTTTTGATTTGCTATGGGGTTTGCGCCAGATTTTCCAAAGATAAATTTCGGTCTAGTACAAATTTCTGTTAATTTTGCAAAATTGGGGTCTTGTCAAATATACTCCGGATTTGAATCAGCATTAATGAAATTTATCTATTGGACACACAAAAAGAAATAGCTGAAAAAACCCTTTACGATTACCAAGAAGAGGATCTAACTGCCATTTTCGAGCATTTGAATAGCGATGAAGAGACGGGTAATCTACTTTACCAATTACCTACGGGTGGGGGTAAGACGGTCGTTTTTTCTGAAATTGCACGCCGTTATATAGAGCAGACCAAAAAAAAGGTGGTGGTATTGACACACCGTATCGAGTTAAGTATTCAAACTTCGAATATGTTAACTGGTTTTGGCGTCCACAATAAAATCATTAATAGCGAGGTCAAAGAACTGTCCGATCAAGATGATTTTATGTGCTTTGTGGCCATGGTGGAGACCTTGAACAATAGACTACAAGAAGAAAAAGTTGAAATCAAGAATATAGGACTGGTTATTATTGATGAAGCCCATTACAATTCATTCAGAAAATTATTTAAGTTCTTTGAAAAGTCCACAATTTTAGGGGTAACCGCAACGCCGTTGAGTTCGAACATCAAACTTCCGATGAAGGACAATTACAAAAAACTGATTGTTGGTGAATCGATCTCCGCATTGATTAAAAAGAGGTTCTTGGCAAAGGCCAATGTGTATAATTACGATGTAAGTTTACAGACGCTAAAATTAGGTATCAGTGGTGATTATACCGTAAAATCATCCGATGAACTTTACGGCAACCAAAGCATGTTAGGTAAATTGGTCAATGCCTACAATGAAATTGCAAAGGGCACCAAGACCCTTATTTTTAATAACGGGATAAATACCTCACGCTATGTTTATGAAACGTTCAAAAAGGCTGGCTATAACATAAGACATCTTGATAATAAGAATACGGCCTCGGAACGCAGGGATATTCTCGATTGGTTCTCCAATACTCCCGATGCTATATTAACTTCGGTAAGTATCTTGACGACTGGTTTTGATGAGCCGACCGTTGAAACAATAATATTGAATCGTGCCACCCGTTCTTTGACCCTTTATTTTCAGATGATTGGGCGTGGATCTCGTGTTTTGCCAAACAAAGAGGAGTTTAGCGTAGTTGACATGGGCAACAACGTGGCGCGTTTTGGCCTATGGGATGCACCTATAGATTGGCAGGAGATTTTTCATTTTCCCGATTTTTATTTGGAAAACATAAAGAACGATGAAGATATTGAGCGTGAGTTTGTCTACGAAATGCCCCCTGAACTACGCGCAAAATTTGCCAAGTCGGCTGACATCGAGTATGATGTTAAGGCAGAATACAAAAAAGTATTCGCACAAGGAACTAAATCAAAAGTGGTGCTTGAAAAAAGCATTGAACAACATGCCCAGATCTGTGTTGAAAATGCAGGTGACGTTTTTGATGCCCGTTTGCTAGCCAAACAGCTCAAAGAAGAAATTGCGTATCGTGTTCGTCAATACTCCTATTGCATAATGAACAATACCAAGAATTATAAAGAGTGGCTCGAAGAAGATTATGAGCGTAAATTACGGTCGGCCATTTCGCGAAAGTTTGCGGCCAAAATGTAAGGTTGAAGATCATTAAAGAACTCAGTTGTCTATACGAGCCCTTATAAGACATCGTGGTTCACTAGGGACAATTTAGAGGCTTGATGTACATTGGTCATATAACGCTTTCTGAAAGCCGGACGACCCATGCGAAGCTATGGAAAACAAAAGACTTCTTATCATTGCTTTAAATTGGCCGGCGCCCAGCTATTCAGCCGCTGGCATACGAATCTTTCAGCTTATCAAGTATTTTCAAGACCATGGGTATTGCATTACCCTTGCCTGTACTGCCGACCTGCCCGTTGTTGCTTTTCGTGCGCTTAAAATAGAACCTGTACAGATTAAGGTCAACAATAGCGGTTTTGATGTTTTTGTAAAGGAACTGAATCCTGATATTGTCCTATTTGACCGCTTCACTGCCGAGGAACAATTCGGTTGGCGTGTCGCCGAATTCGCTCCGAAAGCCATACGTATTTTGGATACCGAAGATTTACATTCGCTACGCAAGACCAGGGAGGAAGCCATAAAAAAGAATATCGAATTTACAAGTGACCTTTGGCTTGAAAGTGACACCACCAAACGCGAAGTGGCCAGTATCTATCGTTGTGACCTCTCTTTGATTATTTCTAGGTTTGAATTGGACTTGCTCACCCAACACATTGGTATAGATCCATCCATACTAATGTATTTGCCCTTTATGCTGGAGAATATAATGGATGCCCAACAGACTGCTTTTAATTCTTATGAGCAGCGTAAGGACTTTGTGTTTATTGGCTATGGTGGCCATGCCCCGAATGTCGATGCGATAGAACAACTTAAAAGTAATTTCTGGCCTGAGATTCGTAAGGTTTTACCTCTAGCTAAGTTACACATCTATGGTGGAAACCTTCCTCAAAAAATAACGCAATTGCATCATGAAAAAGAAGGTTTTTTGATTCAGGGTTGGGCACCCATATCAAATGACGTTATTGGGTCTGCAAGGGTACTTTTGGCTCCGTTGCGTTTTGGTGCCGGTCTTAAAGGAAAACTGGTGGAAGCCATGCAAAATGGCACTCCTTTTGTAACGACATCCATAGGGGTAGAAGGAATGTATGATGAAAAAGATTGGAACGGTATGGGCTGCGACGACCCTAAAGTTTTTGCCGAGACTGCAATTAGGTTGTATGATAATCAAGAAAACTGGGAACGGGCCCAACAGCTCGGCTGTAGCATGTTTAACCGTTTGTTTGACAAGAAAGAATGGATCCCGAAACTTGATCTTCAATTAAACTCGATATTAGAAGACCTATTGGTACATCGTCGCAAAAACTTTTTCGGAAGTTTATTGTACCATCAAACCTTGGCCAGTACAAAATACATCGCAAAGTGGATCCAGGAAAAAAATAAGGGTCAATAGCAGGGTTCCTTATAGATAAGGTAGCTGTCTCCATATTTTATAAATGTTGTATACGAAGTCAGGTGTATGCTTTTATTCCTTACCATCCAAAACCCAGTTAACGATTTGGCTTTGTATTCTCTAGGATTCATTTTCTTAAATTACGTTACTTTGCAGAGTACAAAAAACAAAGACCATGCAACAGCCCATTTGGAAGACCGCCCTAGAATTTGAAGACATTACCTATAAAAAAAGCAGTGGGGTGGCCCGCATCGCTTTTAATCGACCTGAAGTGCGCAATGCTTTTCGCCCAAAAACCACTAGTGAATTGTTCAAGGCCTTTTATGATGCACAGGAAGACACGGCTATCGGGGTAGTATTGCTCTCTGCGGAAGGACCTTCTTCAAAAGACGGAATATGGTCATTTTGCAGCGGAGGCGACCAAAAGGCAAGGGGGCATCAAGGGTATGTAGGCGATGATGGGCAGCACCGGTTGAATATTTTAGAGGTACAACGACAGATCCGGTTTATGCCTAAAGCCGTCATCGCGGTAGTGCCAGGCTGGGCCGTAGGCGGTGGGCATAGTTTACATGTGGTCTGTGATATCACTCTCGCCAGTAAAGAACATGCGATATTTAAACAGACCGATGCCGATGTGACCAGTTTTGACGGAGGTTACGGTTCTGCCTATTTGGCAAAGATGGTGGGACAGAAAAGGGCACGTGAAATTTTCTTTTTAGGGCGCAATTATTCGGCCCAAGAAGCCTATGAAATGGGTATGGTCAATGCAGTGGTGCCTCACGAACGATTGGAAGATACTGCATATGAATGGGCCCAAGAGATTTTACAAAAATCGCCAACTTCGATAAAAATGCTAAAGTTTGCCATGAACCTCACGGATGACGGCATGGTGGGGCAGCAAGTTTTTGCTGGTGAAGCTACGCGTTTGGCCTATATGACCGAAGAGGCCAAAGAAGGTAGAAATGCCTTTCTTGAAAAGAGAAAACCTGATTTTGGTAAAAATAAATGGCTTCCCTAGGGTTCAAAATAAAATGAAGTTATGTTGAAATAAGATGAACGCAGTAGATGTTAGGCCAAAAATGAGTTTGAACTTAATTTTTACTTAGTGAAGTTTCACCTTCAGTTTTTTTAGGAAAGGGTTTTTTTGATTCGGAAACTATGGCCTTGATGGCGTCATTTTCTTCTTTTATTTCAATGTACCGCCCGCCCCCTAGGGTGGATAAAGCAACTAAGGTTTCCTTTTCATTACTGTCTTTTTCACTGGCAATGTAATGAAAGGTAGATAGGTAAATATTTTTACTCGATTGCTCGGTTATTAACCTTTCAAGTTGCTTGTCGATTTTAAACCGTCCGTCCGAAGCTATAATAATTCTATTGTTTCCACCATCAACGAAATTTGCCTCCGCTTCGCGATAGGCCATTTGCAAACCTGCTTTGCCATTACTTTTCCCTTCAGGGGCCAGATCCATAAGGGTTTTTTTTAATTCTTCTTTATTATAGTTCGAGGCTGTTTCAAGAACTTTTACGGCTTCACCCGAATAGGTTATTACGGTGAGCTTATCTTCATCCCTCAACAAGTCGATCAAATGGATTACCGAGTGCTTCAAGCGATCTAGTTTGGCATCGTATCGCATAGAAATCGATACATCGAGCAGAAGTACAAGATTATTGGTGAGGGCACCCTCTAAAGTTGAAATATCATCATTTTTAAAAAGCAATCTTTTCATGCCCGCCGTAGTCAGTAAAAGTGATTCTTCCTTAGGTGGTAATAAGGTATCAGGATACATCGTTTCGAACGGGGGCACCTCGTTCAATACTTTTTGTACTGGCGTCTCTGCCCGATTGATATATTCGTTATACTTTGCGGCCAAACCCCTATCCGGACTGTTATGCAAGTCGGTCAATAGTTCAATAAAATCAAATTCTCGGCTAGGTCCTTTTTTGTTTTCAAAAACGTCTTTACCTGCTAAATAGCGTTCTGCCCATAAATACATTAGCTTGGCATGCCTAGAAATATTAATACGATCTTGTGATTGGTTGCTTTCGAGATAAGGAAAATCCCCCATTTGTTCGAGTGCCCTTAAATCTTCCAGAGAAGGCTTAATGTCGTACTGTTCCATCCATGCGGCCATGGTGTCTTGCATTTCGGTGTTTTTATTGTCTCGAAGTTGTACCATCAATTCTTGGATCAAAAGCACTATATTCTTGGTCTGTTGCAAGGTTCTTGGCAGTTGTTCTTCCTTAAATAAAGTATTCACGACGGAATTGAACTCATGGTTTAAATGCCCTAAAACCCTGATATTAAACTCATAGGCTTCTAATAAGGCATATGCCCTATTGAACCTGAAATCTTTAAAAAAAGCTTCTTGGTTTTCGGTGAAGTAAATGGCGGCGGTAACAATACGTTGTATCTGAATAAAAACCGCTTGGTAATTATCGAAGGCATTTTTAAGTGTTTTGGCTTCGGCTTCGGGCATCGCTTCCCGGGCTTTTGACAGCGCAAGTTCCTTTTTGGCCAAACGTAAGGTTAAGGCTTGCAGGTCTACTAAATCTTGATTGTAGGCCAGCACGATAGGTTTATGATTCACCACGTCTTCATCTTCTAGCTGCTTGGCATAGTCATTTAAAATGAGGTTGAATTTTTTAATGGTCTGTTGGCTAGCATCTACAAAATAACTGCATTCATTTATGAATTCTGTATGCAGGTTGATCGCCGTTCGGGTAGCATCGTCAATATTTTCTTGGCCAAACGACAATTGGCAAAGAAACAAAATGCATAAACTTAATACTCTTGTGACCATCGGGCAAGGTTACATAATGTTGCTTGTTCTTTCAAATTAGAACGTTGAAAAATACGAAAAGACTTTCAACTACACCATTTTATAACCATATCTGGCTGATTTAGAGACTTTTTTTTGAAATAAAATGAGGCCTAATGGAGGTTAAGGAAACTAAAAAAATAAGATAATTTGCTACAGGAAATTAAAAAAAGTGGAGAAATGGGCATAAAGTTAAAATGGCTTAGGGTATAAACCACCAAACCCCCTTTTTACAGGGGGTTCGGTTCGAGAACACTATATGAAAATGAAAAATTATTATCTGATTAAATACAAGGTAAACTTAACGTCTTCTTGGGTAATGAGAAAACAATTGTTGTGAGCTAAAGCAAACCTGTTGTGAAGGGTTCATTTTTTGATATTTGCTTCGCAATTTGTAGAGTACATTCTTTAGCTGTAGCCTTTGCCCTCTTAATGAATGGCCGCCGTCAAATTTTTTAAAAAGAAGTGGTCATCAAAATCTGGTGCTTCGGCCAAACCTGTTCTGACAATAACTAAATCTTTGGAAGGAATGATATAAACCCGTTGTCCCTGAAATCCGTTGGCCGAGTATAGGTCTCGTGGCACATCAGGATATTTACCTTTGGCGTTGAGCCAAAAATGGGCCCCATAGGTACCCTCTGAATGTGCTGTAGGTTTGGTAACATAATCTATCCATGAAGGATCGAACAATTGTTCGCCGTTCCATTGCCCCTTGTTTAAATAAAGGATTCCGAACTTCGCCCAGTCCCTTGTATTCGCCCATCCATAGGAAGAGCCCACAAAATTACCGGCCATATCGGTTTCAATGAGCATAGAGTGCATGCCTATTTTATCAATAAGGGCCGAGTAGGGGAAATCTAGGTACTCTTGATGCGCGTTAAACTGTTGGCGGAGTATGCCTGATAGCAAATTTGAAGTTCCCGAGGAATACTTCCATATTTCGGTAGGGTTTGCTATTGATTTTTTTTCTGCTTGACCTTTGGTCATATCGGCATCCATAAAAAGCATTCGGGTTACATCGGAAATCTCAGTATAGTCCTCTTCCCATGCCAATCCACTCTGCATTCGCAAAAGATGGTCCAAGGTAATGTGCTTTCGATCATCATGCTGCCATGAGGCTACGGGTGCCGGACTTTGAATATTGATTTTTTGCTGGTATTCCAAGATGCCATATAAAGTGGCCAAAATACTTTTGGTCATGCTCCAACCTAATATAGGGGTGTCCTTTGTAAACCCGTCGAGATAACGTTCTGCGATAATATGATTTTTGTACGCTACTAAAATAGTACGCGTCTTTTGCACATCAGGGCGGGAAAACGCCCCATCAATGGCCAAATTCAAGGCCTGATAGTCAACATCTGGAAAAACCGTGTCTTTGGTACTCGCATCGCCATACGGAAAAGGTAATTCGCTTTTCGTTAAATTTCTATTTGGGGCGAACTTGGTTTCTGTGGGGTCATATTCGTCGTTTACAAGTACGCAGCCCAGTCCTTCGTGACATACAGCGCTCCGCTTACCAAGCTTGAAGACAGAAGCCATGGCAGACCCTTTGCTAACCACTACTTCTGCCAAATTGATCAATGGGGTATTATTATCATTGTCTTTAACCGATTCGGGTGATCGCTTGGCTATAAAAACGGTAGATGCCATATTTTTAGCTGCATAGCCAGAAATCAGGTTCAGTTTTGGGTAATTATAGCATGCGGCAAAAATTAAAATGGCCAAAAGTACAAGCAGGGCAACTTTACGTTTTTTCAAATTATTCAAGATTTAATTTGTGAATTGAGTGTCCAAAGGCGCGGTTATGCAGATTTTACTTTTTCCCATATTTTATCCGGACCAAGTTTAAAAGAAGCAACATAATCAAAGGTACACTCAGCGGGCGAGATAAGCGATAAAAAAACTGTTTCTTCTTTTGTGCGGTACAAATGGTATATTTTTCCCGTAATAGGTTCAAAGCTATATTTTGCACTGTAGATTAAGTTGTTATATTCAAATTGATCCAACATTTCTTGATACTGTTGCTGAATTGCTTCATAACGGGCCTTGAACTGATTGTTGGCAGAAATAATATTGGTGTTTTTCCAACTGCTGATGTCGGGCGGTTCTATTTTTGGAGCGGCTACACCACTAGCGTAAGGCAATAACGCTCCGTTGTATTTCTGTGTTTTTTCATCGAACACAACATTATCGGGTTTTTTTTCTTTCTTCATAGCGATGTAAAAATACAAAAAGAGAAGAATTTATTTTGTTAGTAAAATTAGGTATATCTATATTCCACCTTAATTAAAGTATGGGGTCAGGCGAGTTTATCACCACAGTAAAAAGGTAGGGTTGCAAGGGCAATAATTCTGTAACTTGGCACCAAAATTTGCCTGCTGTAATTAAAGGTTAAATCTTAGAAATAATAAAAAATAGATTTTATGCGGTTTGAAAAGAGAAAAGAAAACAACGAATCTTAATGCATTGGACCAAATACATCGCCGTAATAATTGCCATGGTACTGCTCAATGCTTGTAGGATCGAAGATGAGTTTGTCTGGAAGTCTATAAAAGTGAATGTAACTGCCTACAATTCGGTACCTTCTCAGACTGATAGTTTACCTAATATTGCTGCTTGGGGCGATACTTTAAAACCCCATTTAAAAAGCATTGCCGTTTCTAGGGATTTGATAAATTTGGGAATGACCTATAATACCCTGGTTAAAATTGAAGGCCTTGAAGGTGTTTTTTTGGTAAAGGATAAAACCAATCCAAGGTTTTCTAAACGGATAGATATTTTTATGGGCAATGATGTGCAGAAAGCAAAGAATTGGGGCCGCAAAAAGTTAACCGTTAGCTACCGAGTTAAAAGGGATAGTATACTTAAGAATTGAACTTAACATGAAAGGTGTAAAATACGTATTGTCAGTTTTTAGTTTACTATTGTTTACGTTTTGTTCTATTGGAAAAAACATCGTAGATAAACCGATTGTCTTTAATGAAGAACGCAAATTACTTTCGTTACAATATATGGCCGATAGATACGGTCTAGAACAGCAAACCCCAACGATCGTCCCTAAAATGATCGTGTTGCATTGGACGGTCATTCCTACTTTTGAAGAGTCTTTTGCGTTTTTTAAAAATCCGACCCTCGCGGAAATCAGGGGAGATATCAGTGGGGCAGGAGCCCTTAATGTTTCTTCACAATATATGATCGACCGCGATGGTAAAATATATCAGTTAATGCCCGATACCTTAATGGCGAGACATGCAATTGGATTAAATCACTGCGCTATTGGCGTCGAAAACGTTGGTGGAACCGAAGATCTACCGTTGACCCCGGCCCAGTTGAAATCCAATATTTGGCTTGTAAGATATCTGGCAGAGAAGTACGATATTGAATATGTGATCGGGCATCATGAATATACCTTATTCGAGGGCCACCCGTTGTGGTTGGAGAAAGACGAAGGGTATCGCACTGTAAAAACCGACCCGGGTCCTGAATTTATGCAAAAAGTACGAGAGGCGACCCAAGACCTAAACTTTAAACCATTACCTATAAAACCGAGTTTCAATGATCAATAAAAAGTTGCCTTTTGTACTTATGTTGCTTGTTTTCTTTGCCTTGAATGCGCAAGAAAAAGACATAACCGAGTCTTTATATGACACCTACGAAAATTATAAAGAAAAAAGCCTTGAAAAAAGGCGGGTCAAACATCATGAAATTCAACCTTTAATAGCTGCTATTGCCAGAAACACACAGTTTAAGGTAAATACTGTTGGGCGTTCCATTGAAGGAAGAAGCCTATCACTGATCAGTATTGGGTCAGGAGTAACCGACGTATTTCTATGGTCGCAAATGCATGGCGATGAACCTACGGCGACCCAGGCCATCTTCGATATTTTCAATTTTTTTAGCAGTCCTGATTTCAAGGAAGAAAAACAGGACATATTAAATAATCTTACCCTACATTTTTTACCCATGCTCAACCCAGATGGGGCGGAACGATATCAAAGAAGAAATCTTTTAGGGGTCGATATTAATCGTGATGCGCTCATGTTACAATCTCCTGAAAGTCAAACTTTAAAGCGGGTACGTGATAGTCTGGACGCCGATTTCGGTTTCAATTTGCATGACCAAAGTACCTATTACAACGCCGAACGTACTGAAAAACCTGCCACAATTTCCTATTTGGCTCCAGCCTATAATTACGAAAAAGAAATCAATGAGGTTAGGGGCAATGCGATGAAGGTAATTGTTTTCATGAACAAGATCATCCAAAAATACGCACCTGGTCAAGTGGGTAGGTATAACGATGATTTTGAGCCAAGAGCGTTTGGTGACAATATCCAAAAATGGGGTACCAGCGCTATTTTAATCGAATCTGGAGGGTATCCACAGGATGTGGAAAAACAAGAAATCAGAAAATTGAATTATGTCTCCATTCTCTCGGCCATTTATACTATTGCAAAAGAAAATTATAAGGATATCCCTTTGGAAGAATATGAAAAGATACCTGAGAACGATAGGAAGCTTTTTGACCTGAAAATCAAGAATGCTACTTATACCTTGTTGGGAAAGAAATATCTATTGGACCTTGGCATCCATCAATTGGAAGTCGATAAAAGGAACAACAACCATTTCTGGTATTCCAGCAGGATCATTGACCAAGGTGATCTTTCTACCTACTATGGGTATGAAACTTTTGATGCTACGGGCTACACGATAAAAGCGGGCAAGCTCTATCCGGAAACCTTAAAGTCGATGCAAGACCTGAAAGCCTTTAAGGCAGTGGAAGCTTTACAATCGGGGTATACCTATGTGCGAATGGCAAAAATTCCTGCTGAGGCTTTAGAATCGCCAATACCTGTCCACCTCATCGGTCAAAAATATAAAGTACCCGAACTACAATTGGAAGTAGGCAAAAATCCCACCTTTTTACTTGAAAAGAATGGGGTTTTAGAATATGCTGTTATCAATGGTTTTCTCATCGATTTAAAAACTGGCCAAGGCGAATTTAAAAATGCGATGATTTTTAGATAGTAGTTTAATACCCGAACCGTATCGTCATATCGGGACCATTGGTCAATATTAAAACGTACATGGTAAGTAATAAAGATACGATTGCGGAAAAAAGTAGAATGCTTACCGCTTGGTACCATCTGGGCATGCCTCGTAAGGCGCTGTTCTCAATAATTGTGTAGAATACATCCATAATTTTCTTCTTTTTGGCCATAGTTCACGGCCATTAATAATCATTTTCATAGTCTTTAGGATGTAGGTAAACAAAATACGATTTAGGTGTTGTACGAATAAAACAATTAAAAGCACACAAACCCTAGCGTCACAGCTTTTTTATTTCATTTTTTCGTTAAAAGGCCTAAAAAAAGGGAAGAACGGTTTGGTTCTTCCCTTTTCAAACAAATTTCGAATAAGGTCTTATAGACTCTCTGCATCCAATAGGGCAAAGAACTTGTCTAAATTTGGAATGATCACAATTTTAGTACGTCTGTTTGCGGCCCTGTTCTCTTTAGAATCATTGTCTACCAAAGGCAAATAGCTGCTTCTTCCGGCGGCGATCATTTTGGCAGGGTCTACTTTATAATCGTTTTGCAACTTTCTTACGATCGAAGTGGCGCGTTTTACACTTAGGTCCCAGTTATCTTCAAGTACGGCGGTATTGATTGTTCTAGAATCGGTATGGCCTTCTACCATAACTTCCATGCTTGGCTCTGAATTGATCACTTCTGCCAATTTTGTTAAGATATTATTCGCTGACTTACTTACTTTATAGCTGCCGCTGTTAAATAATAACTTATCTGAAATATTGATCATTACTACGGTTTTGTCAATATTTACATCCACATCGTCTCCATCATCCGAAATCGATTTTTTAAGATTATAAGAAATCGCAAGGTTCATTGAATCTTGCAAGGTTTTGGCTTCCGATAATTTTGCTGGATCCACCTTGGCCAAAGTAGCCCTCATTTTCGCCTTGGTGTTGTTGCTCATAACGGCCACATCACCGACAGCGCTATATTGGGTGTCATTGACTTCTTTTAGCGAATTGATTTTCTCGTTGTATTCCGCCACCCTTGCCTCAATTTTGGTCATTTTGGCTTCCAAATCTTCTTTTTCAACCTGGGTCTTTGTTAAAACGCTTTGTGTTTCGGATAGGTTGTTTTCCAAGGCCACATATTTCTTTTTAGAAACGCATGATGCCAATAGTAGAATAGATAGGGAACTTGCAAAAATTGATTTTCTCATTATAGTGTTTTTATAAAAGTTTCTTCACGCTTAGATACGGAGTAACCCTTAAGATTGGATGTCAATACCCCATTTACTTCTAAAGAAAAAGTTAATTAAAGTGCTAAAAAGACTGATTTTGAGCAATGTAGAAGCAAATAAAAAATAAAAAAAAGTGCCCTGATAGGGGCACTTTAACTATATAGGATATTTTTGTTTACTCACAGCCTCCGGTAAAACCAGTGGCGTTGAACTTTGTTTGTACGGCCCCTTGGCGATTTCCACTTTTTACCTGAATAGCTAAGTTGTTTTCCCCACTACCATCACGTTTAGGGCTACAGTATTCGAAGAGATAAAAACTGTTCGCTCTTTCCGAGATTCGTTCAGATATATTGTTGAAAGTAATTTCCAACTCTTCTTTATTGCCCGCGAATACGCTATAGGTCTTCCCTAAACTACTAAGTACCTGGGTGTCGATTTCACTTCCTAACCCTATGGTAAAGAAAGAAATATTGGAATCGGCGCTGTCTACCTTTTTTTGTGCGGCATCTTTGGTATACCGAGAGGCCTGATCGGTACCGTCGGTAAAGATTACCACCGAAGCAGCTCCGATCTTACCTCCTTGGGTACTTTTTATCAATAAGTCTGATGCGATGTCCGATGACCGGATTACGGCGCCATATAGATCGGTAGACGGGTCGTTGCTAATATTTACAGTAATACCTTCTATGGCGGCTTCAAGGTCTTGCTTCGAAGAAGTCAATTCATTTAAAAGATGCAATTGGTTTTCTCCATCGAACCAATAAATGGCCATTTTAAACGATTCTTGCTCCTCGTCGGGCATTACATTATCTACAAAACTAAGGCTGGCCATGCGCAGTTCTTCAAGGCTACTGCTTAATACGCTATTGCTCAAATCGAGCACCAAAAGGGTATTGTTGCTGAAAATCTGTGAATTCGGAGATATCCGTGCGGCAGATTCAGAAGTTGAAATGGTATTGAAACACGCATCGTTTCTTCCCTGTTCGTAAATGGTAAACTGATTTGCATTTAATCCGGGAACCGGACTGCCATCGGTGTCCGATACTTTAAAAAATATCGATACTTTACCTGGCAACGTGGTGTACTGTTCTTGAATGGAAAGTACTAATTCACCTTCGTTCAAGCCAAGACAATCGTCTACCGGGATGCCTTTTCCTAGGCCATCGCCAAAATCAGGGTTGAAATTAACGTCGTCGTCGGCATTTCCACAAGAAATAAGGAGGGCAAAAGAAAAGAAAAGTACTATTAATTGGGTTATTGGTTTCATTTTCAAAATAATTATAGGTTCAACCATCACAACGGCCGAAATCCATTTAAATTATAGGGCGAATAAAATATTATTGTTAAACATTGTTAAATGGAAATGTTTAATTTTGAAAACTTTCCCCTAAAAACCTAATAAGCGTCTTTAATGCAAAAAATAAATTCTGTTACCACCTTTACGATTTTAGCCTTCTTTTTGGTAAGCTGTACCACAAAAAAATCCGATATTCCAAGTCGTTTAGGATATCCCGAGGATACCAAATTATTGATTATCCACGCCGACGACCTTGGCGTAACCCATTCAGAGAATATCGCCAGCATTAAAGGCATGGAAGAAACCTGTGTGAATTCGTCCAGTATTATGGTGCCCTGCCCTTGGTTCACTGAAATCGCGACCTATGCAAAAGAAAATTCAAGCATGGATTTTGGGCTGCACCTCACCCTTAACAGTGAATGGCCAGAGTATAAATGGGGACCGGTAACACATCGAGATTCGGTGCCTAGTCTTGTTGATGAAAACGGGCATTTCTACCCAAGTCGGTCTGATTTAAAAGAAAATGCAAAACCGGAAGAGGTAGTTATTGAACTTCGAAATCAGATAAAAAAGGCACTCAGAGCAGGAATAGACGTTACCCATTTAGATGCGCATATGAGTGCTGCCGTGAGTACGCCCGAGTTTACAGAGGCCTATATGCAGGTGGGCAACGAATTTCAGCTGCCTGTACTGTTATCCAAGGATAACGAAGTACTTGATGATTCAAAAGTATTGGCATTGGTTAATGATAATACCGTTATTTTCGATGAAATTCTTATTGAAGACCCTGTTGATTACGAAAAAGGCGCAGCGCAATACTACACCAATGTTTTAAAAAGTATTGAACCTGGTCTTAATTGCCTTTTAATCCATTTAGCCTATGACGATACCGAAATGCAATCGATTACTGGTGGTATAGAAGCTTATGGTTCAGCTTGGCGACAAGCTGATTTTGATTATTTCAGCAGTCCTGAATGTAAACGATTATTAGAAGAAAACAACATTGTCTTGATAACGTGGCGTGAACTCCGTGATAAGATTACAAGGGGAAAATCTGCCTCCAAGATTTAAAAACACCAATCCGATTTGAAAATACACTTGCCTGTATTTGCCATTTTGTTTTTCACTATTGGGGCAATGGCCCAAAAGAAAAATGAGGCTTTTCGATTGAACATTCGAAAGGCTACCGCTGAAATTACTATTGATGGGGTAGGAGACGACAGGGCATGGCAAGATACCGATGTGGCAAAAGACTTTTTCATGGTACTGCCAATGGACGATGGCCCGGCCAACGAACAGACGGAAATAAGAATGGCATACGATTCAAAAAACCTCTATTTGTTGGCAACGTTTTTCAACACAAAAAAGGGAAACTATTCTGTAGAATCGTTACGTCGTGATTTTTCATTTGGCAAGAATGACAATTTTTTACTGTTTATGGACCCTTTTAATAACCAGACCACTGGTT
>JBATIN010000588.1:0-3703 GCA_049667765.1 Flavobacteriaceae bacterium | reverse complement strand
GATTATGGCCCTTCGCCCTATGAATTGGTTTCAGCCGGTTTATCGGCATGCACTGCCATGACCATTCAGATGTATGTAAAACGAAAAGGTTGGTCGTTGGAAAATGTGGAAGTTCATACTTCTTATGGAAAATTTCATGCAGCTGATTGTGGGAATTGCGAATCGGAAAATGCAAAAATCGACACGTTTAACCGAGAGATAAGGTTACTCGGTGATTTGGACGAAAAACAAGCTGCTCGTATTTTACAGATTGCCGATAAATGTCCAGTTCACAGAACCTTGTCTAGTAAAACGCAGGTTGTAACTAAACTTATTGATGGTACTGTAAAAATGTAAAAATTGTCAGGACTAAAAAGTAAAATTTTTGAAACAACGGTTACAGAAAGTTACTATTCCCTGTTACTTCCTGAAATAATCATCACACCATTTTTAGACAAGACAATTGCCCGTGTTAAGGATAAAGCAACATTCTAAGATAATGAGCTCTACTTCCATGGCGCGATTCAAAAGCGGAATGGAAAGTTCTACATGATGTTCGGCAAACGATATCAAAAGAAGCTTGGCGTTTATCCTAATGACTATTTTCAATTGCAGTTCTTTGAAGATGATTCCAAATATGGGGTAGAAATGCCCGAGGAATTGGAAGTGGTATTTTACGTTATAAAATTTCCCAGACACACATCGATAAATCTTTACTCCTATTTAAAAACCTAAAGCGTGGAGTATGCGATAATCGCCAACTATTAAAATCATTTTGAATTGTACTTGAAATGCCTTGCTATAATTCTTAACTTTAGATCGAATTCTAAAATTAGGAACACATGAAAAAAATTATAGGAATATCCCTCGCGTTGGTTTTAGCCACCGCCTTTAGCTGTAAAGAAGTAAAGAAAGAGGCCCAAGAAGTCACCGATGAGATCGAGGAAGCTGCAAAAGAAATAAAGGAAGAAGTAAATGTCGAGACCATATCCTTTAAAATGGAACCTAAAAGCGATACCAACGTAAACGGAGAGGTCACATTTACCGAAGAAAATGGAACGGTAAAAATGACAGGGACCTTCACTGGGCTTACCCCTGGGGTACACGCCATACATATACATGAAAAAGCAGATTGTTCCGCTGCCGATGGTACATCTGCAGGTGGTCATTGGAACCCGACGAACGAACCACATGGGGAATGGGGCGCCACTGAAGGATATCACAAGGGTGATATTGGCAATTTAACTGCCGATGCCGACGGGAATGCCACAATTACATTCTCTACCGACCAATGGTGTATTGGTTGCGATGATCCCAATAAAAATATTGTGGGTAGGTCGATCATCGTACATCAGGGCGTCGATGATTTTACCACTCAACCTACAGGTAATGCTGGTGGCCGCGTGAGTTGTACAGGAATTATTGAATAAACTCTAAATAAAGTAAATTAAAAGCTGTCTTTAAGGCAGCTTTTTCTATTTTAGTACCGCTATGAAAAAAGTACTATGAACTTAGAAGAATTAGTACAACGTTTCCAGACTAAAGACGTGGCCGCATTTGAGCGGCTTCATAGCATGTATGCAGACAATATCTGTGGCGTAATCAATACGATCGTGAGAAATGATGCTTTGGCACAAGAAGTATGTCAAGACGTTTTTATCAAAGTTTGGAACAATGCCGAAAACTACAATTCTTCAAAAGGCAGATTTTTTACATGGATTTTAAACATCGCCCGTAATGCCGCCATCGACGAAGTGCGTTCAAAATCATATAAAAACAGTAAAAAGAACCTATCCGCAGATTACTTCGTAGGTATTCTTGATCATAACAATGCGGCCGAAAGCAAAATAGATGCTATAGGCCTCAAAAAATTGGTCACCAACCTAAAGGATAAATGCATTCAAATTATCAACCTATTATATTTTAAAGGATATACCCAAAAGGAAGCGGCCGAAGAGCTAAACATTCCCGTTGGAACCATAAAGACAAGAAACAGAAGCTGCATTTCGCAATTACGTGAAAACTTGAAGCTGTAACCATGGATGTACAAAAATACATAGCATCAGGCATTTTAGAGCTATACGTAGCTGGCCAGCTCTCCGAGAAAGAAAACTTGGAAGTGCATGCCCTTGCCATGGAACATCCTGAAATTATGAAAGAGATCGAGGAGATAGAGGGGGCAATACTTGCATTGGGCAAAACCGTTTCACCTGGACTTCCCCATGATTTTGAAATCGTTCGAGAAATGATCCGAATTCAAAAAGAAACCAAAGTAGTCGATTTAAAACCTAAGGATATTAATTGGTCATGGTATATGGGATGGGCCGCCTCCGTACTTTTAGCCTTCGGATTGGTCTGGATGTACACTCAAAATCAAGAGTTGAAGTCCCAAATCGAAGTGGTAGAAAAAGAAAAAGTGACCTTGGAGGAACAAATTACAAATGCAGAAACCTCTTTGGATAAATCCAAAGAATTATTGAATACCATTCGCGATAAAAATATCACCGTCATCGCGTTGGGAGGTCAAGCGATTTCTCCTACCTCCTATGCCAAAGCCTACTGGAACAAAACGGAACAAAAGGTTTTCATCGATGCCAAAGGCTTGCCCGAACCCCCAGACGGTTTTGTTTATCAAGTCTGGTCTTTGAAACTTGATCCGTTGACCCCGACAAGTATTGGGCTCCTAGTAGATTTCATCAACGATGACAACAAGGTTTTTGCGATGACCAATCCGAATCAATCGGAAGCTTTTGGGATCACCCTAGAACCTGCTGGAGGCAGCATATCACCAACACTAGAGCAACTTTATGCCCTTGGAGTAGTATCAGCTTCCTAAATTTAGCAATAAACTTTTTCATCTTTTGTTTTCGCAACAATTCTCAAACTGAATACCTGGATAATACTGAACTATTTCCAATGGTATAGCTACCTATTTAGCATTGATCTGTTTCATAATATCTTCAAGCATTTCGACCTGCACTTGTTGAATGTTTAAAAGCTCTTGCTGTTGATGGATGATCAAATGGTCGATTTTTTCGTGCAAGGTGCGAATTTCCAATTCAGCTTTTAAATTCACCATATAGTCTTGCTTGGCACGTTCACGATCCTTTTCTTCTTGACGGTTCTGGCTCATCATTATGACAGGCGCCTGCAATGCCGCTAAACACGAAAGAATAAGGTTTAGTAGGATAAACGGATAGGGATCGAATGCCCTACCGGCCAAAAAGATGATATTGATAATCATCCAGATAAAAATGAATGTCCCAAAAATGATGATGAATTTCCAACTTCCTCCAAATGATGCCACATTATCTGCCAATCGTTGTCCAAAACTCGAAGTGTAACTATCGTCGGCCACTATATTTTCTGATATCAATTCATGGTCGTTAAGGGTCTTTAATACATCTTTTTCAAGATTCGATAACTCTCCCACTTCCTGTATTAAATATTCGGAAAGGTATTTTTCCCGATAAAGATTCAATTCGGATAATGCAATGGTACTTTTTTTATTGAATTCAGGATGGTCTTTTAAAATAACATCGAAAATCGATTTTCGTATGGTCTTGCCAAAAACTTGCTCACTAATCGGGAATTCTTTTTGTGATATACTACTGATAAAGGTTTGCATCTTTTTACTTTTAAGGTATTCTAAATTAGGATAAAAGTTTAATGTACGTTTAAAATCAACATTCAAATGGAAAACGAAAAACATTATGGTGAACGA
>JBATIN010000587.1:0-1564 GCA_049667765.1 Flavobacteriaceae bacterium | reverse complement strand
TACCAGTTAGACTCCCATCCTCTGATGATTCCAAGACGATTTCCTATCGGATTTGTTTTCTGTCCCATTCTAGCTTTCTATATTATTGTTAGATCCCAAAACCAAAGTTACATGGTTCGAACGCTTTCTAATTCTATGCGCCCTACCTTGCGGTGCTGGTCGCAATCTTTTCAACATGGTACCGCTGTCAACCCGGATCTCTTTAATAAAAAGATCTGCATCTTCAACATTTGCATCTTCATTCTTAGCTTGCCAATTAGCAAGAGCCGAAAGCAACAATTTTTCCAATTTACGAGAAGCTTCCTTAGGGTTGAACCTTAAAATAGCCAAAGCTTTTTCAGCTTGAACGCCTCTTACCAAATCAGCTACCAATCTCATTTTTCTTGGAGATGTGGGGCAATTGTTCAATTTAGCGAAAGCTATCTGCTTCTTCTCGGCCTTAATTCTTTCGGCCATCTGTTTTTTACGAACTCCCATAGCTTACTTTTTACCTTTATTCTTTGCTCCGGCGTGACCTCTAAAAGATCTTGTCGGAGAAAATTCGCCTAATTTATGCCCAACCATGTTCTCAGTTACGAATACAGGAACAAATTGCTTTCCGTTATGCACAGCTATGGTAAGACCAACAAAATCAGGTGTTATCATAGAAGCTCTTGACCAAGTCTTTATTACTGACTTCTTTCCAGAAGCAACGTTTTGTTGGATTTTCTTATCCAAGCTATAATAAACGTAAGGTCCTTTTTTTAGTGAACGTGCCATTTTTTTCTACTTTTTATTTCTTTCTACGTTCTATAATATACTTGTTCGTGCTTTTGGTCTTGGTACGCGTTCTATATCCTTTTGCAGGAATACCATTTCGCGATCTTGGATGACCACCCGAAGCACGACCTTCACCACCACCCATTGGGTGATCGACAGGGTTCATTGCTACTGGTCTAGTTCTTGGTCTTCTACCCAACCATCTACTTCTACCAGCTTTACCAGACACCAATAGTTGGTGGTCTGAGTTTGAAACCGCACCGATTGTAGCCATACAACCAGAAAGAATCAATCTAGTTTCTCCAGAAGGCATTTTTACAGTTACAAATTTACCATCCTTCGCCATTAATTGAGCGAACGTTCCTGCACTTCTTGCCATTACTGCACCTTGACCAGGGCGTAATTCCATACAAGAAATAATAGTACCCAACGGAATTTCACTTAAAGGCAGTGCGTTTCCAATTTCAGGGGCGGCAGTTTTACCAGAAGTAACCTTCTGATCAACTTGCAACCCGTTTTGGGCTATGATGTATCTTTTTTCACCATCCGCATATTCCAACAAAGCGATAAAAGCCGTTCTGTTTGGATCATACTGAATTGACTTTACGGTTGCAGCAACATCATGCTTATCCCTTTTAAAATCAATAACACGATACCTTCGTTTATGACCTCCACCTCTATGGCGCATGGTCATTTTTCCATGACTGTTTCTACCTCCGGACTTTTTTAACGGAGCGAGCAAGCTCTTCTCCGGCTTATCAGTCGTAATGGCGTCAAACCCATTTACGACTCTAAAACGCTGTCC
>JBATIN010000586.1:0-3767 GCA_049667765.1 Flavobacteriaceae bacterium | reverse complement strand
CATTTGATGCCAATAGTCATTGGCACTCATCCATCCGTTCGATACGCTTTGTGAACCGGGACCACTGTATTGGGTCATGAAAAGTGGGTACTTTTTGCTTATGTCAAAATCTTTTGGCTTGATCATGTACATATTCAAATCATTGCCATTAATAGCGATCGTGGAAAACTCCTTAGGTGCTATTTCATAGCTTTTTAATGTTGTAAGCAATGCTGAATTATCCTTAATATCCTTCAGATTTTTACCCGTTAGGGCTTTATGCAAAGTATAAGTTGGAGGTGTCGCAGCACTTGAGAAGGTTTTTATAAAATAGGTGAAATCAGCACTGAAGTCCGCATCGTTCGTACCGGCTTCGGCCGCGAGCGCCTTTTTGATCATTCCATTACTATCTATACTATATACTCCACGATTGATAGAACCATTTTCGGTAGACTGGTAGTACACCTTGTCCTCGTTCTGGTCGTAGCCATAGTAGGCGGTCACTTCCCATGGACCCTTTGTTATTTGGTTCATGAGTTTGCCGTCTTCACTATGAAGATAAATGTGGTTCCACCCATCTTTTTCACTTGACCAGATAAAACTATCGTCGGCTAAAAATGTCAGGTTATCGTGTATGTCTACGTAGGCTTCGTCTTTTTCCTCCAACAAGAGTATAACACTATTGTCCTTTGCATTAACGTGGTGTAATTTCAAATCGTTCTGGTGGCGATTTATGGTCTGAACGCTTAGGCTATTCGGATCGTTCATCCATTTAATCCGTGGAATATAATAGGCATTGCCCAAATCCACATCTGTAATAGTTCCAGTGGCTATGTCGTACATATGTAAGGTAACTATGGCATTGTTCTCACCTGCTTTTGGGTATTTGAACACGTAAGGTTTCTGATACAATTCAGTTCCATATACATCCATAGAAAACTCGGGCACTTTCGTTTCATCAAATCTTAAAAAGGCAATTTTTGTACCTTCCGAATTCCATTCAAAAGCCCTTACAAATGAGAATTCCTCTTCGTATACCCAGTCGGTCACTCCATTGATGATTTTGTTCTTGACCCCGTCGGTGGTCAGTTGGCTGGTTTCCCCTGTGGCAATATTGAACGTATAGAGATTGTTGTTCAATACATAGGCCACTTGCTTTCCATCAGGGGAAAGTGAAGGTTCTTGAATTTTGGCATTCGCTATTTTAGTGAACTTTTTTGAGGCGATGTCATACACATGATATAAGCCCAATGTAGAACGCCTAAAAATCGATTCTACATCACTGGCCAATAAAAGTTTCGTTTCATCGGTACTGTATTCGTAGGAAGTAAAATTGGGCACCTCCGGTAATTCGGTAGAAGACACTACAGTACCTATTTTCTGCAAGGTTTTATAATCGTAAGTGTCTATTGCCGTAGTCTGGGCTTTTCGGTCGTAATTCAATATGGTATATTGCTTGCCATTGGCTAGCGACCGAAGTGCGTCTAGACCCTCGGTTCTAAATGTACCGCTGTATATATCTTCAACGGTAATCTGTTTTTGTTGGGCGACCATATTGGCCAAGAAAAAAGTGGCCAAGAACAAGAATAAAAATGATTTCTGCATTCGTTTGTTAAAAATTGGATTAAAACTTTCAAGTTTAGTGATAATTTTGCGAAAAAAATAGCAAATCAACATAAATTGAGTACGCTCTCCAAGTTTAGGATTTATGGTGCTTAGTCGCATTATGAGTATATTTATGCAGAAATCAAAAGTCATATGATCAAACCTATACAGGGATTTTCCAAACTTAGCAAAAAAGAAAAAATAGATTGGATCACTGCGAACTATACCAAAAACCCCACAGCTTCAAAAGCGCTGCTAGAACGTTATTGGAACCCTGACATCAAAGTTCAGAAACTTCACGATGAATTCATTGAGAACACGTTAAGCAATTACTATCTACCCTTTGGCATTGCCCCTAATTTTTTAATCAATGAAACCTTGTATGCCATTCCTATGGCGATTGAAGAAAGTTCAGTGGTGGCCGCTGCCAGTAAGGCTGCAAAATTTTGGCTTGATCGTGGCGGCTTTAAAACCACCATTCTAGGAACAGAAAAAATAGGGCAGGTGCATTTTATGTATGCAGGCGATGCACAAAAGTTAAAGGAGTTCTTTGCCGAAGTGTATCCTAAATTGTTGGCAGGTGCGACTTCTATCACCAAAAACATGGAAAAAAGAGGTGGAGGAATTACGAATATTGAACTTCGAGACAAGACCGGTACGCTTGATAACTACTTTCAATTGCACTGTACTTTTGAGACCTTGGATGCCATGGGTGCCAATTTTATCAACTCCTGCTTAGAGCAGTTCGCAAAAACCTTTACTTCAGAGGCCCAACAATTCGAAAATTTTACCCAGAAGGAAAAAAATATAGAAATCGTGATGAGCATTTTGAGCAATTATGTGCCCAACTGCTTGGTCAAAGTCGAAGTAGATTGCCCTATTGAAGATTTAACTATTGGAAAGTCGATTTCTGCGGAGGCATTTGCCTCAAAAATGGTGAGGGCCGTTACTATAGCCGAAACGGAACCTTATAGGGCGGTAACCCATAACAAAGGCATCATGAACGGAATCGACGCTGTGGTCCTAGCCACGGGAAACGACTTTAGAGCGGTTGAGGCAGGGGTACATGCCTATGCCGCAAGAAATGGCTCCTATTCAAGTTTAACCCATGCCCGAATCGAGAACGGTCGGTTTTATTTTTGGATGGAAATACCTCTGGCCCTAGGCACCATTGGCGGCCTCACGGGATTACATCCGTTGGTGAAGCTGGCCCTTGAAATTTTAGGAAACCCTTCTGCGCAAGAATTGATGCAAATAGTCGCCGTTGCCGGATTGGCCCAAAACTTTGCCGCCCTACAATCGTTGGTGACAACGGGTATACAAGAGGGCCATATGAAAATGCATCTCTTGAACATTCTTAATCAGCTAGGAGCAACGGAACATGAAAAGGAAACCTTGATCGATCACTTCAAAAAAAATGCAGCTACGCACAATGCGGTTGTAGCAGCTTTTGAAGCCCTTAGAAACAACCCATGACCCAAGAATATTACAGCAACGGAAAGCTTTTGCTCACTGCAGAATATGCCGTGCTTGAGGGCGCCTTAGCGCTGGCCGTACCTACCCGATTTGGACAAACTTTAAAAATTACCGAACGGACTGCACCCTCTATTTCATGGTCGAGCCTTGCACACGATGGTAGTGTATGGTTTCAAACAGAATTGGCGATTGATACTATTTCAAAACAAATGGACGCCGATCTGGGCTCCGTTGTCGGAACCCTATTCTATATTTTAGGCCAAGCTCAAAAACTAAATCCGCTTTTCTTAAATGATGGCAAAGGGTATTCTGTTGAAACCAAATTAGGCTTTCCCCAAGATTGGGGACTCGGTTCATCATCGACCCTGATAAGCAATATCGCATATTGGGCAAATGTAGACCCTTATGCCCTTTTAAAAAATACATTTACAGGAAGCGGTTACGATATTGCCTGTGCCAGGCATCATTCCGCAATTTTTTACCAACTAAGGCCAAAAGTAGCCGTAGTAAAAGAAATTGCTTTTGACCCTCCATTTAAAGATGCACTTTTTTTTGTGCATCTAAACAAGAAACAGAACAGTAGGGAAGGTATCGCCGCATTCCAAAAAAGAGAAATCAACACTTTGGACCTCATTAAAAATATTACCCAAATTACCCAAAGCATAGCCACATGCACGAAACTAGCCGATTTTGAAGCGCTATTGACC
>JBATIN010000585.1:0-1821 GCA_049667765.1 Flavobacteriaceae bacterium | reverse complement strand
GAGCTAACTTGTTTCCGCTCAGCGTTAGTTTGCTTAAAATGCTGCCAGCTATATACTTGGGAGGCAGATAGAAGGAGTTCGTTCCCCAGCGCCCCACCATTATCTGAATTGGTCAAATAGACTAAACCATTTCCGCTCGTAAGGCTTATTGTCATACCTGTGCGGTAACCTGCATTGCCTCCGTAATGTGTGATTGAAATATCATCACCGGATCGGTTCACCATGAATCCATACACATGGCCGTCTCGTTCGTGACTTAGTATCGATTGAATATCGGACTGTGAAAATATCGAGCTTTTGCCTTGATAGGCTTTATGAATTTCAATTAAAAATTTAGCCATATCAACAGCGTTACTCCAAAGCCCTGCCGCCGCCTGCTCAGGGTGGTTTCGCCAGCCACCATCTAAAACGTCGCCCGATTGCGTGTGCCCTTTGGCTACTTGATTGGATTTCGAGTCAGGTAATGGCTGTGTGAACTCAGAGTTTTGCATTCCGGCAGGTTCAAGAATCCATTTTTTCATGATATTCGAGAACTCATCACCGTATATGTCTTGTAGCGCCAGTTCTGCTAATGTGTAGCCACCACCGGAGTAAGCCAGCATTTCATTTGGCGCAGAGATTACCTCAATCGCCGGGGTATTGACCCCTTCATTACCCCTTAAAATATCTAGATCAGAGGGTATAGCAAGGTCCTTAGCGTATCCTTCATATCCACCAGAAGTGATTCCTGAAGTATGGGAGAAGATATTGCGGAACGTAATGGGATTCTCCGCCGTTTGATTGCCTTGGGGTAATATAAAATCATTCAGGTAATTTTGGATATTTTCATCTAGATCTATTTCGCCAGCCGAATGCATACGTACTGCCGCTAGAAACGTTACTGGTTTTGACAATGAAGCTGCCTGAAAAATACTCTTACAATCCAGCCCTTGTTCTTCGGGGAAATTCGTATTTTTATATATGTCTGCCCATTCGATTTTCCCTTTTTTTATTACCGCAAGAGATAATGCCGGAATTTTGTATTCTGACATTTTATCTGTTATTGAGCTGAAGTTATCCGACTCTCCCAAAAACTTAACTTGCCCACGAATTCCATCTTCTAGTTGAACTTTTCTTTCAATTGGTTCTTTTAGGCTAATACAATCCGAATTAACACTTGGGGTATTGGAATTTTTGGATGGGTTGGAACAAGAACCCAAAAAAACCAAAATAAAAGATTGAAAAATTATTTTATATTGAAGTCGCTTCATATGCTTATTATCGGTCATGACTTTTACCTTTTCAGTATTTTGACAATACGGTTCATTACGATCTCCGACAAATTCCATTCGTACCCCTCAAAATCGGTCGTATTCATAAATTGAACAACAACGGTGTCAATATCTTCTTGATATTCCGCAAGACTTTGATAACCCGGAACCAGACCGCCATGTTCGTATTCATAGGGATAGATTTCCTGTTCTCCTTCATCAAATACGGAACCATCGTTCAATGCCCTAAGAAATAGGCCTACGTCTTCTGCCGTAGCCAACATTCCATTTTCGTTTGTTTTAAAATCTTTGTCAATGCCTACATAATAGCCGCTCATCACATTATCTAAATTTACCTCTTTGAGCGAAAAAAACGTATTGTTCAATTTTAACGGTATCAAGATTTTCTCTTTGATATACTGGTGGTGGTTATAGCCCAATAGGTCATCCATAATTTTGCGAAGCAATAGATAATTCGTGTTTGAATATTCATAGTCTTCATCAGGTTCAAAACTAGCCGGTAATTCAAGGGCAAATTCAAGGGCTTTTTTGCCATTTTCCTGTTCATTTT